>NZ_LVDR01000003.1:139908-361003 GCF_007636515.1 Shewanella sp. MSW | reverse complement strand
ACCTATTTTAAGTACCCGGAATACGTGCGTAAGGCTATCTACACCACGAACGCGGTTGAGGCCGTACATCGTCAGTTTCGTAAACTGACGAAAACCAAGGGTGGTTTTGCCAACGAGAACAGTTTACTCAAACTGCTCTACGCCGGTATATTGAAGGCTCAGGAGCGGTGGTCACACCCGATTCAAAACTGGAATTTAACGCTATCTCAGCTGTCCATCCATTTTGAAGGACGACTGGATGCTCACATCGATCTGTGATTTTTAACGTGACACAGAATTTTGAACACCCTCTCCCTGTAAGCTCGGCGCCAACATCCATGTTGGCGACGGTCACTGATGCGCATATGCCGGGTGATTTGGTGCAGTCTGCGGGTGAAGTGTTTTGGCTGTCCTCACTCTTTCATGAAAATCAAATTCTCTTTATGCTGCACTGCTCCAACAATATTTCCGGCTTATATCCTACAGTGTTAAAGTCCGCTTTAACAGAAACCGCTCCGGGTGCTGGGGAAGTTGATATCACAACCCATCTTTTATTTTCTCCAATTAAGATAAGTCCGCATTCAGCAATTATGTCATCTTCTTCATTTATTAGAATATCAAGCGATGAAATATCTATCGGCTCAATAGCCACATATGTAATTAACTCTTTATTACTTTCAACTGGCTTCAAGTCCATTCTTAAATACCCATATTCTTTCCATCCTGTAGAACTCGCAACATCTGATGAAAAACTGAGAGTTTTATCAAAACCTTCAAAATAAAGGTTAAATATCCAAGCACAAGATAAGTTCTGTGATGCTGGGACACCATACCCAATCACTCTATTGTTCAAAAGAATGTGTTTTATAATGTCCAGTGAAACATCACCAGTACTAAACTTCAAATATTTCATTGTTTATTCTGCTCTTTTGATGGGTAATGCAATGTCTCATGAGGTTTGTCGCCATTAGCAGGAATGTCAATACTTGAGCCACTTCTTCTATTTTCTGGCCTTCCAAAGATTCCATTTTCACCGATCTGACTGCCTGGAGGTGCCGAATCTCCAGGCCCAGCAGGACGAGTCCCACCAGAGGGCTGCAGGCTCTACTTTTCGGCTCGTCGCCTTCTTACTAATAGATAGGTCCCTGTAGACTCCACACAGCAAAAGTGTTGTGGGTGTCCTGACTTTTGCTTATACTTGAGCCACTTCTTCTATTTTCTGGCCTTCCAAAGATTCCATTTTCACCGATCTGACTGCCTGGAGGTGCCGAATCTCCTGGCCCAGCAGGACGAGTCCCACCAGAGGGCTGCAGGCTTGTCGCCCTCTTACTAATAGATAGGTCCCTGTAGACTCCACACAGCAAAAGTGTTGTGGGTGTCCTGACTTTTGCTTGTTTGGGTTTGGAATGGCTTCCGGCTGATTGTGCCACTCATTGCCTGCCGCAGGCCTTATGCATATGCACCTCAGTGACACGCTGTGAATACATCCCTGTAAGCTCGGCGCCAACATCCATGTTGGCGACGGTCACTGATGCGCATATGCAGGGTGATTTGGTGTAATCTGCTAGTGATGAATTAGTCATTGATCGTATTGGGTTAGTGTTTAGCGATTAAACACTATATATTGTGTTGTTTATTTTAATTTAGCACAATATATATTGATAGCTTAGTTTTTTATCTGTACTATTAACTGGCATTTCACAGAATGAGGAATCAGTAAATGTCAGGAAAAAACCAACACGCTGTACCACACCCTGAAGGTGGTTGGGGGGTCAAAGGGGCTGGTAATGAACGTTTTACCAGTCGACATGCCACTCAAGCAGAAGCTGCAGCAGTGGCTAGAGAAATTGCTCGAAGACAAGAGTCAGAAGCGTTCGTACATCGAAAGAATGGAACGATACGTGAACGTGACTCATACGGTAACGATCCTTTTCCACCGAAAGGCTAGTTATCGGTTGCTGGTTCTCTTTCGTGAGAACTTATAAAGGCATGAGCCGTATGCGGGGGAAACTCGTACATACGGTTCTTAGGGGAGGGGGAGCCAGGAATGGCTGCTCCTTACCCGACATCTGCCCAGCCGCAGATTGATCAAGGCGGTTGCCTTGGTCTCTCTGTGACCACAATAAAACCCCGGATCTGTCCGGGGTTTTGTTTATTCCGAGAAAGGAAAAGGCCCGCGCATCGAACGCGGGCCTTTTCCATTCCAGCGGTTTCTGCCGAGGGCGGGGGAGTGGTTTGGGTTTGGAATGGCTTCCGGCTGATTGTGCTACTCATTGCCTGCCGCAGGCCTTATGCATATGCACTTCAGTGACACGCTGTGAATACATCCCTGTAAGCTCGGCGCCAACATCCATGTTGGCGACGGTCACTGATGCGCATATGCCGGGTCATTTGGTGCGACCTGCGGGTGAAGTGTTGTGGCTGTCCTCACTCTTTTCTCTTAATGGAGACCCTCGAAATAGCTAAACTTTTTAGTTTTATATTTCTAGAGCTTATTTATTTCCGATTCGTAATAGTAGTAGTGAGGGTGTTTGCTATCAAAGATAAAATCCCAAGCTTGAATTGCATTTCCAAAAAAACCATCTACGGAGGTTTTTTTTGATGAACCATTTTCCTTTATCAGCTTGTTTGTATATTTTATTGCTCCAGATATCAAGAAATGTCCTCTGATAAAGTCAGAATTTTTTCTATTAGATCCAATGATAGAGACTTTTGTTTTTTCTAAGTATGGTTTTAGTTGTTTTGATAATGAATTCGACGTTATATGATCTTCTATTTTTTTATCTGATGGTGTGATTGAATCTGCTGATGTCATGAATTTAGTACAGTTTGAGCATAGAATGTTTAATCCTTTATTGTTTGTGTCATTTGCTGCGTCCATTAAAATTAACTCATCAAAATGATTAAAGAATTTTTTCAACCAAGACAAACACTCGTTATGAGCGTTGGTACTATTCTTTTTACGACCATGGATTCTCGCCACACGACATATTACCTTTTCACAAATAATTGTGTTTTCTATAGAATGTCCATACGTCATTAATACTTTTGGGTTGTTGTAATGGTCTTTCCTTAATAAAGAGAAATCCATATCCATTGCTGCGAACGCTGTTAATTCACCCGAGTTAATCTTCTTAATTCTTTTTGAAAGTTCTTCTTTCCCATTTACGGACTCTATTTTGTATTTTGATATTATATTGAATTTGGCAAGAATGTGTTCCCAGAATATTTCGTCATCTTCACCTTCAACATATAGCATTTCTTGACAATCATGAAAAAGAGCTCGTACATTTTCTGCATCATTACTGTAATAGAAGTTATCTGACATTTACCACACCTTTCATATCTTTTATATAACTTCTATATTTTGATGCAACTTCAGGCGAATGGGTTGCAGCAATCACTTGTGCTTCTGGATTTAATTGCCTGACAGCAGGGATAATTTTTCTTTGCCATTCAATATGTAATGATATTTCAGGTTCGTCAGTTAAAAAAATAAATGGTGATGATCGCTGTAGAAGTGTTTCTATTAAAAGGATTAATAGCTGTTTTTCGCCAGATGATAGCTTTTTTAACTCTATTTCTTCATTGTTTAAATTGGTTGCTGTGAGTCCGCCTGCATCTAGATGAAATTTTTTATCTGGTATAAATTCTTTTAGTATACTTATAAAGAGTTCAATTTGGCTAAAAACTTTGTTTGTTTTTTCTTCTGCGGCAAGAGACATTTCAATAATTTTTCTCGTTCTAACAAAAGCCTCTAGTGCTGCAAAATCTATTTTTGTTTGACTTTTTTTGTTTTTACTGGTGCGTAGTTGTTCTACCGCCATGTCTATAGCGTCAACATGTTTAGTTATCTTATTTTTTATTGTTCTGTCCATAGCATTTAGTCTTTTGTATGCTGTGACTAGACTGTGTGTTTCCTTAGCTCTTTCAAAGTCGTTTGGAATATAAAGCTCTAGTTCTGAATCTGTGTATAGAATAGATGCCAAAACATCTTTCTGGAGACTGATTGATATATTCCTTGCTTCTAGTCCTAGTTCAAGTTGATACTGAGTTAATTCTGATGTTAGTTGACTTAAACGGAAGTCTACAGGGGATATTAGTTTTTTCTCTTTTTTGTCAAATACTTCTATCTCATCCCCTCCTCTAAGTCTGTAAACTGATAAAGATGCAAGAGATACAAAGCTACTAATTATTTTTCTTAGTTCTGATGAAACCTCCATTGCTCTTTTCTTATAGTGTAATCCAATTCTAATGTCATTTGTTATTATGGTTCTTAAACTGTACTTTTTATTTGATATGAAGTAGTCGATAAATGCAAATTGTGAGTTTTTATTTGATTCCTTTTTAACCTTTATGGTTTTTTGTTTGTTGTTGTGGTTTAGTTTTATTTCAATTTGGTCGAAGTCATTTTCAATTAATGCGTCAAGGTCAACATTTAAGGCTGAATGTAAAATGTTCATGAATGTTGTTTTTCCTGTTCCGTTTTTCCCTATAATGATATTAACATCTTTGTTGAATGTGCAGTAAGCATCTGCTCTATACCAAAAGTTATTTATTTTTACTTCTGTAACTTTGAACATTTTTATGTCTCTTTCAGGTTTTGTTTGGTATTTGATATACCTGTTGATTTTTTATGAGGTTATTTTTGGCGTAGGAATTATCCGCATCAATAAGACGGCGATTTTTCTCTTTCTTTCATATTTTTAGTACTTGGTTTTATTGAGTGTTAGTTAACTCTGGCTCTTGATTGCTGAGAAATAAAAACCGCATACCGAACCTATAATCGCTCCTGAAAATGCAAGTATTTCAGAGAAGTATTTGTTCTCAAATAGAGCCGATACGCCGATGATACCTAATAGGATTATTACTAAAGAAATCGCCAATAGGGGGGCTATTCGCTTGTTCATTCTTTCTGTTAACGGTTCTGCTTTTCCTATGCCACCGCATGAACCACAAAGCAGTCCATGTTGATTTCGTCTGCGCCAGAATGGTAGTTCATTCTTCTTGGCACAGACTTCACACGAGGTGTTATCTTTTTTGCTGCTGCAGGTTCCTGTACCAGAGCAGTGCTTGCAGTCGTATAGGTTGACTTTGACGTCTTGCATCTAGATTCATTCCTTTGAAAATACAGCGCTAAGATTGATTTTTTGGTTAGGGTTCAGCTATTCCGAGGTCGGGAGCGAGCCCATTGCGCCGAGATACTACTTAGGTGGTGGAATAAGCTTGGCAACTGGCGTCCACTGAAATGCGCCTCTATTACCCGTAATTTTGACGCTACCGCCCCTGATTTTGGCTATCAGACAGCAGTTTCTGTCATGTTGAATATTCTTTTAAAACAACGTTTAAGCTATCAATTTGTTGCCGGTGAAACCTTTGTCTAGGTCACAAGTTGCACAGCGGTTAAAGTGGCTTGGGTCAGGGAGGAATATGAGGTGAGGTATTGAAAGCTTGTCCTTGCCTTTTGCCTGCTCCGGGTGAGCGTGGCTGCCATCCCTGATTGTTGTTCGCACTTTAGCTAGCGCTTAAGTATTGCTTTTAGTTGGTTTTTTGTTAAAAGCTTAGCCAATCCTACAATATTGCCGCGGTGAAAAACAAGCTTTACCGCATGGGGTTTTGTTGTGCGGTTTGGCTGAAGTAACTTGTTTGAGTGACTTGTTTGAGTGGCTTATTTGAGTTGCCTGCTTGAGTTGCCCGTTTAATTTGCTCGCTTGAGTTAGCGGCTTCAGTGAATGGTTTTGCTGGCCTGTTGACGGGCAAAAAGTGGCTGGCGGGGAAGCGGCAATGATTTTTAGGGAAAAGTGAACGGTTTTAACCGGTTTTTGAGGATGTTGCAGCAGTTGCTGCCGGGTTGAGATGTTAGTATCGGTGGCTTGAATCTGTTCTGTTGCTGCAGCGGTTTTTTGTGGCTGTTGCTGTATAGGGCTTTGGAAGTCGTAGAGAAAGTTATCGGGATTGTGTAGTGAAAGGAAAAGTCGTTTCGTATGTCTCATCTAAAAAATTTGGCTTTATCAATGGGGAGGATGGTGAAAGCTATTTTCTGCATGTTTCGGCCCTGGTGAACAGGAGTGATGAGGCTAAGCTGGTCAAGAATGTGCTGGTCGAGTTTGACCCTACGCCAACCCCCAAGGGATTGTCTGCCAAGCAGGTCCGTATTCCTGAGGTCTATATAAGAGAACGACTGCTGAATTTCTTCACCTCCAAGGGTAGCAATCCCAAGCATGGTGACGCCGCGTTGCGCTTGCCTATTTCGACCCGTTTTTTCAAGGACCCGGCCAAGGGGCGCCAGTATATAGAAGAACTGGCTAAGCAGTGTGGCTGCAATGCCGTGCTCGGGCTTGAGTTTGAAAAGAAGACCTTCTCCGAAGGCAACTATCGCTTTACCGGCCATGCTTTCAAGGGGGAGTTGGCCCTGGTCACTGAAAAGCAGCCCTGTGACACCAAAGAGATGGCCCTAGCTGCCGAGCGGCAGTTGCAGCAAAGAATACAGGCGGCTGAGCAGGCCTTTGGGCCGATACAAGAGGCTGAGCTTAAGGCAAGGCAGAGCCAGCTTTCCGGTTGCCTCGGCAGCGCCGTTGCTGTGCTTGCTGTGGTGGCTATCCTGCCAGCGGCGATTATCGCCGGTATCGCCGGTCTGTTCCCGCAGTAACAGGCATGGTGATTTCAGCTTGAATGGATGAAAAAGTGTACTTAACTACACTTTGCGTCGTTCTTATGGCCCCATTAACTCCATATGCATCGGGTGCTTGGATTAAGGCCTGCAGAAAGGAAGCGGCATTCACTCAGTAAGTGGTGGCAATGTTTTGTGGTGTCACCAACAAAACCTTGATCCGGGTAGAGATGGCTGAAGATGTCCATATCTCTACTGTCTTCAAGATACTCAATGGTTTGGGGTTCGTTTGCTGGCGCAGCCCAAGCCTGATGTTGATTTGACCGGGTGTTACTGGATATGGGTGGTACTGGATATGGGGGGTATAAGTGGAACCGCAAACCTTGTCTTGGATATGCATCTTGGTGACCGAATCATAGGTGAGTTGTTATTCGATGCCGCCACCGAGAGTTTTGCCGTCAGTTATCGCCGGTATATTTCCTTGCTGAGGCAGGCTGTTGTTTCAGCGCTTATCTGTCTCTTGGCCGAGCGACAGATAAGCGGCGAAACCAAGCTCCTTGCGTAGCCCTTAGCTTTATCTGCCTGGGCGGTCTGTCGGCGGCTTAACTTAAGGTCGGCAAGTGTCAGAATTGCCATCTGAACTGCACATCCGGGACTTGCAGATACCTGAGCTCGTTCACCAGCTTGTCTTTTTCATTCAGCAGCTGTTTTTTCTTCTCCAGGGTGCTGGCCTTGTCTGTCATGGACACCAGCTTCTGATCCAGATCGCGGATTTGATAATCTATCTGACGCAGGCGGCTGCGGATCTCATCGGCACGTTTGTTGAGCTGGTATTGGTGGTAGCCGGCATTGTACTGTTCGACAAAGGCGTTGCTGGAACAGACACCGGCATAGCCTTCACCTGCCAGGCCGACTCGGTAGCCATTTTCCGGCTGACAGTAGTTTTGCAGCCCCTGTAGATAGCCATTGCGCCACTCGCCATGATCAACCCGAATGCCGAACTCGGCACAATCTTCGGCATAATTATTGATCCTGCTGGCATGAGCGCCATTGTTGCCATCCTGAAGTCCGAGGGAAAACCAATCTGAGTTTTGGCATTGGTTGAGGTCGAGTGAACTGCATTGGGTCAGCATGAGCGCGCTCAGTGCCAATAAGATATTTTGGTATTTCATTCTGTAAATGACTGCTTATTAGTTGAATAAGCCTAATCCGTGGCGAGGAGTCGGTATAATACAGCGATTAGCTCCAAACCTGATACGTATTAATACAAATTTACAATTTAGCCTGGAAAGGGCCCAACATGTTCGCCGGATTGACCCAAGTATCAAACTCGGCCTCTGTTACCAGTCCTGACTCCAACGCAGCTTGCCTCAGACTAATGCCTCTTTGGTGGGCGTCCTTGGCGATTTGGGCCGCCTTGGCATAGCCTATGTGAGGATTGAGGCTGGTGACCAGCATCAAGGAGCGCTGCAGCTGCTTGGCTATCATCTCGCGGTTGGGTTCCAGCCCCGAAGCGCAGCGCTCATCAAAGCTCAGACAGGCATCACCCAGCAATTCGGCGCTTTGCAGCAGATTGGCGGCAATGAGCGGCCGAAAGACATTGAGCTGAAACTGGCCGTTGCTGGCACCTATGCTGACGGCGAGATCGTTGCCCATCACCTGAGCCGCTACCATGGTCAGCGCCTCGCACTGAGTCGGGTTAACCTTGCCGGGCATTATGCTGGAGCCGGGTTCGTTGGCAGGCAACTGCAGTTCCCCTATGCCGCAACGGGGGCCGCTGGCGAGCATGCGAACATCATTGCCTATCTTCATCAGGCTGACCGCCAGGCGCTTGAAGGCGCCGCTGAGCTCGACCATGGCATCGCTGGCACTCAGTGCCTCGAACTTGTTGGCCGCGCTGACAAACTGCTCACCACTGAATGACGATATCAGTTCGGCAGCGCGCTCGGCATAACCTGCGGGAGCATTGAGCCCTGTCCCCACGGCTGTGCCGCCAAGGGCCAATTCACGGCAGTTTGCCAACGCCCGCTCTATGGCGCCTATGCCTTTATCCAACTGAGTCACCCAGGCACTGATCTCCTGTCCCAGGGTCAGCGGGGTGGCATCCATAAAGTGGGTGCGGCCGGTTTTGGGAATATCGGCAAACTGTTGTGACTTGTGTTTTAGGCTATCGCGCAGCGCAGCTATGGCGGGCAGTGTGTGCCTGCAGGTCTTGAGCACCACGGCAATATGCATGGCGCTGGGGAAGGTATCATTGCTGCTCTGGCTGCGATTGACATCATCGTTCGGGCTCAGGCTGATGGCCTTGTGTGCCAGCGCCATGCCGCGATTGGCTATTACCTCATTGAGGTTCATATTGGTTTGGGTGCCGCTGCCGGTCTGCCAAATGACCAGGGGAAAGTGCTGCTCCAGTTGGCCCGCCAAGATTTCATCACAAACTTTGGCGATGAGCGCCGCCTTGTCCTTGGGCAGTTGCCCAAGCTCGGCATTGGTCTGGGCTGCGGCTTTCTTCAACAGGGCGAAGGCGTGGATGATGGCCTTCGGCATACTCGCTTGCGGGCCTATGGGGAAGTTTTCCAGACTGCGCTGGGTTTGGGCGCCCCAGTATTTGTCTGCTTCGACCTTGACCTCGCCCAGGGTGTCGTGCTCAATCCGATATTGCATTGTCGCCTCCTGTCGTCTGTTGCCGTCCTCAGCATAGCATGGCCTTTGGGTTTCTCCTGAAATAATCCGCCGGGTTTCCCGGTCTGGGTTGGGCGGCCTGTTTCAGGCTTGGATTCTGATTTTTACAAAGGGAGTAAGCATGAGAGTATCGGTTTGGCCTGCGTTATTGCTTTTGGGAGCTCAGTTGTGGGCTTTGGGCTCCAGTTCGGTAATGGCGGCTCAGGCAAATGATTTTATCCAGGTATTTGAAGCGCTTTCCGGTCAACATCCGGGAGAGCGCAAGGGACATGCCAAGGGAGTTTGTACCATTGGCAGTTTCCGGCCAAGTGCCGGGGAGCCCTGGCTCAAGGAACTATCTCTGTTTGCCACAGAGCAGGCTCTGCCCGCTCAGGTGCGTTTTTCCATGGCGGGTGGCGATCCTTTTGTGGCCGATACCAGTCGCAGCCCAAGGGGGATAGGCGTGCGCATCGAACTGCCGGACGGGCAGGTGCATCAGTTGGCCGGGTTGACCACGCCAGTGTTTCCGGGGAAAGATCCCGACAGTTTTCTTGGCTTGCTGCGCGCGTCACTGGCGCAGCGTGAGGGGGAAACCGGCGCGGTTGCACGCTATCTGCAGCAACATCCGGATGCCGCCCGTCAGGGGCAGTGGCTAAAGCAGCACAATCCACCGGCGGCCTATACCTCGGTCAACTACTTTGGCATTCACAGTTTTATTTTTGGTAACCAAGGCCAGCAAAAGCGCTTTGGTCGCTGGGAGCTTTGGCCTGTGGACGGGGAGCAACCATTGACGGATGCCGAGATGGCGCAGTTGCCGGATGATTTTCTGCAGGAGAGGTTGATGCAGAGGCTGAAAACAGGGCCTGCTCAGTTTGAGCTTAAGCTGATCCTGGCCGAGGAGGGGGATCCCTTACTCGACCCTTCACTGCAGTGGCCGGATAACCGCCCCAGGGTTACTCTCGGGCGCCTGAGCATAGACTCGGTTGCGGCTTCGGCCTGCGACAGGCTGAACTTTGATCCCAATGTGCTCAGTAAAGGGATTGCCGCCAGTGACGACCCTGTGCTGCGGCTGAGATCCGCGGCTTATGCCATCTCTTTCGGCAAGCGTTTAAGCGGCCGGTAACGGCAATAAAATGACAGGAACGAACCTAAAAAATGTAGCGCTTTATCGTTGTTATATGTACATTTTTTATCGTTGGGGGCGATAACTGTGTGTCAGGTTCGCTCCTGTCGAAACTTTAACGGATTAAGCTGAACTTCTGGCTCAACTGACGAATGCGCTGCTGCAGTTGCTGCATTTCTCCCATCAGCCGGGATTGTCTGGGTCTGCCTGCCGTTTCATTCTGCGCCAGCCACTGATAAACCTGTTTGGTGGAGATCCCATGCTGACGGGCAACGTCAAACATGAGCCTGCCGTTTTGGGTCACTTCCTTAATGGCTTGCTGTCGCAGCTTCTGCTCGTTAATTTCCATACTGCCTCCTTGATGGTTCAAGAATGGTTTTCCAGAGCTGTGATTCCACCTCTGCTATTCCACATCCCATTGGCTGTAGCCCAAGTGCTTGAGGCAATGCCAGAGTGAATGCCAACTGCTGCGCATTTTCATCAATGTTTTCATAATGACTCCTGAACGGTGGAATACTGCTTTATAGGTATGTAAGAAACATGCCAGTTTTTAATCTTCTTTTAATATGTTGATATAAAAGAAAATTGATTCATTTCATTATCGGGTGTATCTGCCTGGCGCCACCCAATAGAGTGCAGTCTGCTCTATTTTGGGACTTCATTTGATGTCAGCGCCATGACACTTGGCTGACAATCCGGGGGTGGGAAAAGTCGGATTTGACTGAATCCATGCTGAACGCCGTGCGGATTTGCCACCTCTATGGCCTCCGGGGGATTGCCTGCTTGAAGCGCTGCTATATACTTTGGCGCCAGGTAGGTTCCGCTTAGGTTGGAACAAGCAGACGAAGGAAAAAATAACATGAAAAAGCGCGCTTTTCTGACAGCTCCTCTGTTGCTGGCATTGCTGGCAACTGGCTGTACTACAGTGAATCCTTATACCAATGAACAACAGACCGCCAAGGCGACCAACGGAGCACTGATAGGTGCCGTCGCCGGTGCAGCCATAGGTGTGGCTTCTTCCAGTAAGAGTGACAGGGGCAAGGGCGCCCTGATAGGTGCGGCATCCGGTGCTGCCGTAGGTGGAGGTATCGGCTATTACATGGATGTGCAGGAAACCAAGTTGCGTCAGCAACTGGCTTCAACCGGCGTCAGTGTGACCCGGGTGGGCGATACCATAGTGCTCAACATGCCCAATGAAGTGACTTTCCAGGTCGACAAGACAGATCTCAGCAGTGGTGCCATGCGGGTATTGGATAGCGTAGTGCTGGTGGCCAAGGAATATGACAAGACTCAGCTGAATGTAGTGGGTTATACCGACAGCAGCGGCTCTGAGTCTTACAACCTGAGATTGTCACAGGTTCGCGCCAGTGAGGTAGGTAATTACTTGATCCGTAAAGGCGTATCCGGACAGCGAGTGCTGACCCAAGGCCGAGGTGAGGCCAGCCCAATCGCCTCAAATGCCAGCCCTCAGGGGCGGGCACAGAACCGTCGGGTAGAGATTATTCTTAGTCCACTTGGCTAAGATTTTAAGCTTAAGGGTCGCTGCGGCGGCCCTTTTTATTGGGTCAAATTGTCCCTTTCTTCGGTTCTCCTTTTCAGATGGCGTGATCTTGAGGGGAATTTATGACAAGTTTTGCCGTGGTGCGTTGATTTGTGATGCGGTTTGGTTGAGTTTAGCGGCATCTGTATCTTATACACCGGAGAAAAATAAATGAAAAAGAGCGTCTGCTTACTCGCACTGTTACTGCCCGCCTTCTCGCAGGCGGCGGATTTGGAATTCAGGGCCGCAGGAAGTTTGAAGACAGCCATGACGGATGTTATCGCCAGTTATCAGGCCGATGGCGGCGTTAAGGTTAATGCTCAGTTTGCTCCTTCAGGCCTGCTCAGAGGCCGAATTGAAGAGGGCGAGAAGGTCGACCTGTTTGCGTCGGCCAATATGAAGCATCCACAGAAACTGATGCAGGAAGGCAAGGGTGCGCCTGTGGTGATGTTTGCCCGTAACCGCCTGTGCGCCTTGGCGCAAGATAATGTTCCTCTGACGACAGAGAATATGCTGGATACTCTGCTGGACAGCAAGATCAAGCTGGGCACCTCTACTCCCAAGGCCGACCCTGCCGGTGACTATGCTTTCAAGGTGTTTGACCGCGCCGAAGCTATCAAGCCCGGTAGTCAGGCCAAACTGGCGGCCAAGGCGCTCAAGCTGACCGGTGGCGCCGACAGTGCCAAGGCGCCGAAAGGCAAAAATCCCTATGGCTGGGTGATGGCCAACAAACAGGCGGATGTATTTCTAACCTACTGCACCAATGCCGTATTGGCCAAGAAAGAAGTGCCTGATCTCAAGATAGTGGCGTTGCCCGAGTCGCTGGCAGTGGGTGCCAACTATGGCATGCTGGTGCTGGATAAGGCCGACTCTGCCGCCTGGCCGCTGGCCATGTATATTCTCTCTCCCAAGGGGCAATCCATTCTGGCCTCTTACGGCTTTGAAGCACCGCTTAAGCCCTAAATCTCTATTCGGCGGAAGCGGGTTTTACTCTGGAGATGTGCGAGTCAGTTGCTCTGAACTTACCCGCACTCTCTTTATGGGTATTTCACGTTTTTTTGGCCAAATCAGCTTGCACAGGCAATTATTATCCTTCTAAAGTAGGGCATTATGTCCTTGCCAGGGGGGAGCATGCTCGAAACCAAAGGCTTACCGATAGCGACAGATTATCTCGGCGACGAGGTGAGATTTATCCGCCTTTGTTATGACAGTCAGGGCTTGGATATCGAACTGAGTGTTGAGGGCAGCCGAGCATTGGTGCACTTTGACTCTGTGGTTGGCTGTCGGATGCTGGATGAAGGCGATCTGATGGAGTTCTGGACCGAGTGCAGCCTTTCCAATGGCTGGTTGTTCCGTATCTCCAACGGTGGTTGGTATCGCCAGGAGGCCGAACGCAGCGGCTTTATGGCCAGCGCCAATCTCAAGTTGCAGGAATATCTGCTGGTGAGCCGCAATGAGTGTGTCTCTGTCTTCTGTGAACAGGATGAGCCCAAGGTGCACTGGCTTAAAGACTGACTCGCTATCTTCCACAGTCAGAGGACGAACCTGGTCGCCCCCTGCTATTTCTGCAATTCATCTAGGCCAGAGCTTCAGGCTATCAACACCAAGCCTTCAGCCCATTAGAACCTGAGCCTTCAGTCCATTAGAACCAGAGCCTCAGCTCATTAAAACGAGAGTCGCCAATCCCAGGAAGGCGAACAGGCCTATTACATCCGTCACAGTCGTCAGCACCATGCCGCCGGCCAGCGCAGGATCTACATTGAGCTTTTTCAGGATCAGCGGAATACTGGCCCCTGCGAGACCGGCTACCGTCATATTGATCAACATGGCGCCGCCAATAAGGGCGCCGAGCGCCAGATCGCCTTTCCAGATCCACACGGCAGTGAATACCAGTGCCGACCACAACAGGCCATTGAGAAAGCCGATGGCCAATTCCTTGCCGATAAGCCAGCGGGAGTTGCTCTGGCCTATGTGGCCGAGGGCGATACCGCGGATCACCAGCGCCAGCGTCTGGTTGCCGGCAACGCCGCCCATGCTGGGCACTATGGTCATCAGAATTGCTATAGTGGCAAATTTTTCCAGCGTGCCTTCAAACATATTGCTGACCGAGGCGGCCAGCAGGGCGGCAAACAGGTTGAAGGTCAACCATAGGGAGCGGCGAAAGGCACTCTTGAACACGGGGCCGAAGGTGTCTTCATCATCGTCCATCCCCGCCATACCCATCATGGAGTGTTCGGCGTCTTCTCGGATAACGTCCACCACGTCATCAATGGTGATCCGCCCAAGCAGATGGCCTTCGCTGTCGACCACTGGCGCCGAGACCCAGTCGTGGCGTTCAAACAGTTGGGCCACTTCATTGTCCGGCATGGTGACGGGAATGCTCTCAAGTTCGGGATCCATTATGCTGCGGATCCCGGCGGTGGGATTACAGGTTAGCAGGCTGGAGAGCTTGACGCCACCGAGCAAAATATCGCGTCTATCTACCACGTAGAGGGTATCTGTGGCTTCGGGCAGCTCGCCCCTTTGGCGCAGATAACGCAGCACCACATCGACATTGACGTCAGGCCTCAGGGTCACGGTATCTGTGTTCATCAGACTACCGGCGCTGTCTTCCGGATAAGAGAGCGCCTGTTCGACCCTGGCCCTGTCCTGGGCACTCATGGAGTGCAGTACCTGCTTGTAGAGGGTATCGGGAAGGCTTCGCAGCACATAGGCCAGGTCATCGGTATCCATACCCGCGGTCGCCCGCGCCAAACGCTCAGGACTCATAAGGCTGATCAGCTGGTCTTTCATATCCTCACCCAGCTCTTCGAGGATCTCGCCGCTCTGCTCCTGATCCACCAGTTGCCAGAGTACCTGACGGGTACGCGGCGGTGAAGATTCGAGAATAAAGGCGATATCCGAAGCCGTCATTCGCTGCAGCATGTCGCGCACATGCACGAACATACCACTGCTAAGAGCTTGGTTTAGTTGAGTAAGACGTTGTTCTGTCAGCTCTTGGTCGAGCGCTTCTATTGGCATGCAGTTCCCCCTGTGATGCAAAGCGAGGATATGTTACCTCAAGACTGGGGTGTTATAGAAACAAAGAGTGCAGCGCTAAGGCTTTAGCTGGCTTCGTCGAAACGGGCGTTGATCAGGGCGCAGATAGCGTCCATCGCGGGTTCGGCATCCGGGCCTTCGGCGATGAGGCGAATACTCTTGCCTTGGCCGGTTTCCAGCATCAAGAGCCCAAGCACACTGGCGGCCGAGGCTTTTTTCTCGCCTTGGATCAGGGTGATATCGGCTTCGAACTCGCTGGCCAGCACCGCCAGCTTAGTGGCGGCGCGGGCATGCAGGCCCAGCTTATTGACTATGGTGACTTCCCGTTCAACCTTTGCCATTACTCAGCTCCCGGTGACGGGCCTGTACCTTGTGTTTGCTGTTGCCAAAACGCTTGGCGAGCTGCTCAGCGACATAGACAGATCTATGCTGGCCGCCGGTGCAGCCTATGGCTATGGTGAGGTAACTGCGGTTGTTGCGTTCCAGGTGCGGCAGCCAAGTTTCCAATAGATTTTCTATCTGCCAGATAAACTTGTTCACCAGTGGCTGGCGGCTGAGAAACTCCTGCACAGCTTCATCCAGCCCGGTCAGTGGCCTGAGCGCCGGCTCCCAGTGAGGGTTGGGCAGAAAGCGCACATCAAACATGAAGTCGGCTTCCTGGGGCATGCCGTGCTTGAAGCCGAACGATTCGAAGTTGATCACCAACTCTTTGTCGACGCTGCCCAGCAGAATTTCTCGCACTTTGTCACTGAGTTCATAGATATTCAGTGCCGAGGTATCTATGTAGTGATCCACCAGTTTCGACATAGGCTCCAGCAACTTACCTTCGTGCTTGATGGCATCTTGCAGCGAGACAGTGCTCTTGGATAGGGGGTGTAATCTGCGGGTTTCGCTGTAGCGTTTAAGGAGTACTTTATCGGAAGCGTTGAGGAAGAAGCTGGTCAGTTGGGTGTTTTCCGGCAGTGCTGCCAACTGTTTTTCCAGCACTTTTTCCTGATCCGGCATGTTGCGCACATCTATGCTGATGGCGACCAGATCATTGCTGCCTCGGAGGTTTTCCAGCAGGCTGCCTATCATGGGCAGGGGCAGATTATCCACACAGTAGTAACCCAGGTCTTCCAGTACCCTGAGGGCAACGGATTTTCCGGAACCGGAGCGGCCTGAGACTATAGCGAGTTTCATCCTGTGATCACCTGATAGAGTTCTGTTTCATCGCGGGATTTACGCAACTGCTTGAGTATTGCTTTGTCGCTGAGCTTTTCAGCCATGGCAGACAGGGTACTCAGATGTTGTTGGCATTGATCTGCGGGAACCAGAAGGGCGAACAGTATGTCCACCGGTTGGTTGTCTATGGCATCGAAGGCGATAGGCTCTTCGCATTTGACCAGCACGGCAATCGGCTCTGTGATATCAGGCAGCCGGCCATGCGGAATCGCAATACCATTACCTATACCTGTGCTCCCCATCTTTTCGCGGGCCAAAAGGCTTTCAAAAATCGCTTGAGAGGAAAGGGTGGGGTACTGGGCGCTGGCGAGATCGCTAATTAGCTCCAGTACCTTTTTCTTACTGCCCGGAGTGGCACAGGTAGTGCACTCCGGCCGCAGGATGGTACTCAGTTCCATCGTTAGTGTTTTGTCAGCTTTTCTTTGTGTTTAATGACCTGACGATCCAATTTATCAATCAGAACGTCGATGGCGGCATACATGTCGGCATGTTCAGAAGTTGCATAGACTTCGCCGCCTGTGAGGTTGATCTTGGCTTCGGCAATCTGTTGCAGTTTTTGTACATTGAGCACAACGTGCACATTATTGATCTGTTCGAAATGGCGTTCAAGTTTCGAAAACTTACTTTCCACATAGTCACGCAGTGAGTCGGTGATCTCGATATGATGTCCTGTCAGGTTGATTTGCATAGAAAGATTCCTCCAATTTCCAACTGTGGATTTATAAACTCTTACGCTGGTTCGACGGTGGTATCATCATAGCCTCGCGATACTTGGCTATGGTGCGTCTTGCAACGTTGATTCCCTGTTCTGCCAGAAGTTGTGCCATCTTGCTGTCGCTCAAAGGTTTCTTCTGGTTTTCCGCTGCCACGAGCTTCTTGATAAAAGCCCTGATCGCCGTGGAAGAGCATTCTCCGCCATCTTCGGTACCGACATGGCTGGAGAAGAAGTACTTCAATTCAAATATTCCCCTCGGGGTATGCATATACTTTTGAGTGGTGACCCTGGAGATGGTCGATTCATGCATCTCGACCGCCTCGGCAATATCGTTGAGTACCATGGGTTTCATGGCCTCTTCACCATATTCAAAAAATCCCTGCTGGAACTGCACTATGCAGTTGGCCACCTTGAGCAGGGTATCGTTGCGGCTCTCCAGGCTCTTGATAAACCATTTGGCTTCCTGAAGATGACCACGAATAAACTGGCTGTCTGATTGGCTGCGGGCGCTACGGGCCATGGCAGCATACTGTTGGTTGATCCCGAGTTTGGGCATACAGTCCGGATTGAGCTCCACTACCCAGCGGCCGCTCTTCTTCCAGACGCTGACATCCGGGATCACATATTCCTCGTCCATCGGCTGCACCAGCAAACCGGGGCGGGGATTGAGGCTCTGAATAAGGTTGATGGCGTCACGCAGTTGATCTTCCTTGAGCTTGGTCTTACGCATCAGGGTGCGAAAGTCGCGGGTAGCGATGAGATCCAGATGTTCGTCAATCAACAAGCGGGCGTCGGCCAGATGCGGGGTGTCGGCGTTGAACTGTTGCAATTGGATCAGCAGGCATTCGCGCAGATCTCTGGAGGCGATGCCGATGGGATCGAAGTGCTGGATCCGCTTGAGTACCGCCTCGACTTCATCGAGCTCAATCTCAGGGTTGCCCATGGCTTCGAGGATCTCCTCAGTGCTCTGGGTTAGATAGCCCTGCTCGTCGATGGCATCTATGATGGCGGTGGCAATGGCGTCGTCGGTATCGGAAAACGGGGTCAGGTTTTTTTGCCATTCCAGGTGTTCATAGAGACCTTCGCTGGTTTCTCCCTGGAAGGGCATATCATCTTCACGGCCCATAGCCGGCCCTGAGGCGCTGGCGGCGGTAAAGACTTCATCCCAGGTGGTATCCATAGGCAATTCATCCGGCATAGACTCATTGTTCAATGCCTCTGAGGTTTCTACCGTGGAACCATCTTCCTGCTTGACGCTCAATTCGCCGGCGTCGTTTTCCTTGTGGTTGTCGTCGATAGCGTCATCCTGGTTGTCCTCGGCCATCTCCAACAGAGGGTTGGCTTCCAAGGCTTCCTGGATTTCCTGCTGCAGCTCAAGGGACGACAGTTGCAGCAGGCGAATTGCCTGCTGCAACTGAGGTGTCATGGTCAACTGTTGACCCAATTTGAGCTGGAGTGACGCTTTCATTATACCGCTAATCCCTACTCGTTATTTTTCAAGGAAAAAATTCAATAATAACAAACTATAATACCCGGAATTGCCGCCGGATGACATGATCCTAACTATAGCCTGAATTGTTCGCCTAAGTACACAGCACGCACTTGCTGGTTGTCCAAGATTTCAGCGGGTGTGCCTTCGGCAATCAACTGCCCATGGCTGACAATGTAGGCTCGCTCACAAACGTCGAGCGTTTCGCGAACATTGTGGTCTGTGATCAGCACCCCCAAACCGCGGGACTTAAGCTGTTCGATGATTTTCTTGATATCGATAACTGAGATGGGATCCACACCGGCGAACGGCTCATCCAGCAGAATGAACTGTGGATTGGCGGCCAATGCCCGGGCGATTTCCACCCGGCGGCGTTCACCGCCGGAGAGGGACATCCCCAGGCTGTCACGTATGTGGGTAATGTGGAATTCTTCCAGCAACTGTTCGAGTTGTTCCTCGCGCTCGTCGCTGTTGAGCTCTTTGCGGGTTTGCAGTACGGCCATGATGTTGTCATGTACCGACAGCTTGCGGAAAATACTGGCTTCCTGTGGCAGATAGCCTATGCCTTTACGGGCACGCAGGTGCATGGGATCCAAGGTCAGCTCGTCGTCGTCAATGAAAATACGGCCCTTGTCACTCTGCACCAGGCCAACCACCATATAGAAGGTAGTCGTCTTGCCCGCCCCGTTGGGGCCCAGCAGCCCCACGATCTGGCCGGTATTGACCGATAGGCTGACATCTTTGACTACGTTGCGCTTCTTGTAACTCTTTGCCAGGTTTTGTGCCGTCAGGGTGCTGGTCATTGCGGCTCCTGCTGCTGTTCTTTCTTATTGAGATCCTGATAGTTTTCCGGCTGGATAACAGTGGTTACCCTATCTTGGCCTTTGCCGCTGCTTTCCGCTTCCAGCTGCTGCTTGTTGATGTCGTAGACTATCTTCTCGGCGGTTACTTCGCTGCCGTCCTGTTCCACTTTGGCTTGACCTATCAAGGTCATGATGCGGCTGTCTATGTTGTAGTGGATCTCTTTGGCCTTGGCACTGGCCTGACGGCCATCTTCCAGCTTCTGGGTATAGGTGGCAGGTGAGCCCTTGGCCACCAGGATCCGCTCGCCACTCTTGTCCTCAGTGTAAGCCGTGAGTTCATCGGCCAGCAGCTTCAAACTGCCCTGGGTGACTGTGACAGGCCCGCCGTATACCACGCGCTTGTTTTTGATATCGGCAAACTGATTGGCGGCGCTGATCTCGACTTTTTGCAGCAGATCTTCTTCAATGGCCACCGCCGACAGGCTTGTGATGCACAAGAGGGCACCGATAAAAAGCTTACTTGGTTTCATAGGTTCCTTTCACCTGACTGGTCAGCTTTACTTGCTGAGCGTTGAGATCGGCATACAGGCCGGATCCCTTGATATTAAAGTCTCTGCCTTCGATCAGGATCTCGCGATCTGAGGTCATGATCATGGTGTCCAGATCCAGCTCCACATAACTGGTTTTCAGGCTCTGGATCGGTTCATTGGGGCTAATGGCGTCGATGATAACATTATTTTCAAGTACCACTCGGTTACTCTTGCGATTGAGCCTGCCCTCGTTGGCAGACAGGCGCCACTGCGCTTCGCCCTTGTCCGGATAGACCAGATAAACCGGTTGGTTGAAGAAGGTCTTCTCATTGGCTTCATAGTGTTCCATGTGTGCCGCCGCGACCCTGCTGGCGACATTGCCCTGCTCGTCAAAGTTGACTGAGCGCAGGTCATCGGCGACAAAGTCCGGCCGCACAACATCCACCGGCGCCTCGCTCTGTTGGGCGTTGCGCTTGTTCTGCACCTGCCAGTAAAGGATAAGTGCAGTGGAGAAAAACAAAATAATGGCCAGAGTGACCCTATTCATATACTCATTCCGTGGGCATTTTCAAATTTGTCCTGACTGAGCAGGATAAGATCCGCCAGCTCCCGCAGCGCACCATGGCCGCCGGTAATCTGGGTGATCATGTGGCAGTGCTGCCTTACCCAAGGATGGCCATCGGCCACGCAAACCGCCAGTCCAACTTGCTTCATCACCGGCAGGTCGACAATGTCGTCACCTATATAGGCCACTTGTTCAGGCT
Source organism: Shewanella sp. MSW (assembly GCF_007636515.1). NCBI lineage: Bacteria > Pseudomonadati > Pseudomonadota > Gammaproteobacteria > Alteromonadales > Shewanellaceae > Shewanella > Shewanella sp. MSW. Next base: position 340,526 of record NZ_LVDR01000003.1, on the reverse strand, counting down.
TGAGGTCATAATGTTTAAGCAGCGCCTCATAGGGCTCAAGCTTGTTGTCTATGCCTTGATAAATCTTGTCTACCCCCAGGGCCGTCATGCGGTTTTCGACTATCTGGGACTTGCGGCCGGTGATCACCGCCACCTGAATGCCGCAGGACAGCAGCGAGCGCACTCCATAGCCATCGCGGGTGTGAAAGGCCTTCAGCTCTTCGCCGCTGTTGCTCATATAGATACGGCCATCGGAGAAGACACCGTCGACATCACAAATAAGCAGCTTGATTTTGGCGGCTCTTTGCCAGTTGTCTTCGCTTATGGGTCCGTAAAAACCTTGATGACTCATCAGATAACCCCCGCCTTGACCATATCCAGCATATTGAGTGCTCCAATCGGCTCATTGGCGCCATTGATGACGATAAGGCCGTTAATGTCGTTTTCGTCCATCACCTTGAGCGCCTGCGCCGCGAGGATATTGTCACCACTGGTGATGCAATCCCGGGTCATGACGTCGCTTATTTTGGTGGTACGCAGGTTGACTCCGGCGTCGATGACACGTCTCAAATCACCATCGGTGAAAATACCCACAAGCTGCTTCTGCTGATTGACTACTGAGGTCATACCCAGACCCTTCTTGGAGATTTCATACAGGGCGTCTGTGATACAGATATCTTCTGTGACCAACGGCAGTTCTTCGTCTTTATGCATTACATCGCTGACCTTGAGCAGCAGTTTGCGCCCTAAAGCGCCGCCGGGATGCGACAGGGCAAAGTCGTCTTTGGTAAAGCCTTTGGCCTGCAACAGGGCGACCGCCAGGGCGTCTCCCATCACCAGGGTGGCCGTGGTGCTGGAGGTGGGGGCCAAGCCCAGCGGGCAGGCTTCTTCCGGCACCTTGATGCATAGATGCAGCTGCGCCAGCTTAGCCATGGTGGATTCTGGCTTGCCTGTCATGGAGATCATAGGGATCCCCTGGCGCTTGATGACGGGGATCAGGGTTAGAATTTCGCTGGACTCGCCCGAGTTGGAGATAGCCAATACGATATCGTTTTCACTCAACACTCCAAGGTCGCCGTGGCTGGCTTCGCCCGGGTGAACGAAGAATGCCGGGGTGCCCGTGCTGGCGAGGGTGGCAGAAATCTTGTTGCCTATATGGCCCGATTTCCCCATCCCCATCACTATCACCTTGCCGCTGCAGTTGAGGATCAGTTCGCAGGCTTGGGCGAACTCGGGGGAATCAACAAACTGGTACAGGTTATCCAGTGCTTGTTTCTCGATATCTATTACTCTGCGGCCCCATTGGCGCAGTTGCTTAGCTTCTGCCATAGTTGTCTCTCGTCTTTTTGCCCTTCATCGCTAGTGGGATTGAAACAGGCTGTATTGATAGCCAATGAAGCTTATCAGTAGTAAGGCACCGTGCCAGCGCTTGAGTTCACGTTGTTTACCTGTGCTCAGCACCAGGAGTGCCAGGGCACAACTGGTGCCCAAAGCCATATAAAAGTCGCGTCCGGCCGCTGCGGCGTCGATTACGCCCGGGGCGATAAGACCGGGTATTGCCAATACCGCCAGAATATTAAACAGGTTGGAGCCGACAATATTGCCTATGGCCAAGTCGTCCTCTTTCTTGAGCACACCGGCTACGCAGGCTGCCAGTTCCGGCAGGCTGGTGCCCACGGCAATGATGGTCAGACCGATAACCAGATCCGATAGCCCAAAAGACTTGGCAATACCCACGGCACCTTCGACCATCCAGTCTGCCGACAGTGGCAAGAGTACCAAGCCTATGATCAACCAGAGTACTGCCTTGGCAGTGGGCACATCTTTGGGGATCTCGGCATCGGCTTCATCGGCGAGTGGATCCTTATTCTTATTGGTCAGTGCATGCCAGATAAGATAGCCCATCAGGCCGAAGAACAGCGCCAGTAAAATAACTCCTTCGCTGCGGCTGAGATACTGATCGTGCAGGAAGTAACCCGCCAGCACTGTGGCGCCCAGCATCATGGGGATCTCCCGCTTCAGGGTCTTGGAGCTGACGGCAATAGCCCCGAGCAGGGCGGTCAACCCCAGGATCAAGCTGACATTGGCGACATTGGAGCCCAGCACATTACCCACGGCCGTATCCGGCATGCCGGCCATGGAGGCGTTGGCGGCAACGAACATCTCAGGGGCCGAACTGCCCATGGCGACTATGGTCAGTCCTATCAACATGGGGGGTAACCCCAGGTTACGGGCAAAAGCCCCGGCGCCATAAACGAATTTATCGGCACTCCAGACCAGGACGGACAAGCCGGCGAGCAGCAAGAAAATATTGAATAACATGCAGTAAATAAAGCTACGGATTCTGGCGTGCATTTTCGCCGTATTTGCTACAAATTGAAAGTATCACGGCGCGATACTATTGATTCAGTTGTGCGCTTATCCTCAATTGCGTACAATTTATCGCTTATCTTTGGCTTGGCCAGACGGGTTACCGGGCGCCATTCAGCGTCAATTCAGTAAGCCTGCGGCAGTATCAAGCCTTATAACGGCGGGCCATATGTGCCGTGGTGCTACAGCCGCGCCGTAACTTGAATTCCACTAGACAAGGTCTCCATTTCATTTTGATGCCGGAATCCAGCAAGCAGCAAAATCCTTCTCCCCTGGTCGAGGTCAATAATCTCGGCTTCAGTCGTGGATCGAGGGTGATTTTTGAGCAGATAAGCCTCACGATTCCCAGAGGTAAAGTCACTGCCATCATGGGACCCAGCGGCATAGGCAAGACTACGCTGCTGAAGCTCATCGGCGGGCAGTTGACTCCGGATCACGGCGAGGTGTTGTTCGATGGTCAGGATCTTCACAAGCTGAGCCGCCACGAGCTGTTTGAAGCTCGTAAGCGAATGAGCATGTTGTTCCAGAGCGGTGCCCTGTTTACCGACATGAATGTGTTCGATAATGTGGCCTTTGCTCTCAGGGAACACTCAGGGCTGCCGGAAGCCATCATTCGTCGCATAGTGTTGATGAAGCTTGAAGCCGTAGGACTTCGCGGCGCGGCGCAGTTGATGCCGAGCGAACTCTCCGGCGGAATGCAGCGCCGGGCTGCCTTGGCCCGTGCCATAGCGCTCGAGCCGGAAATGGTGCTGTATGACGAGCCATTTGCCGGTCAGGACCCCATTTCCATGGGAGTGCTGGTGAAGTTGATTAAAGAGTTGTCCGATGCCTTGAATCTCACCTCTGTGGTGGTTTCCCATGACGTGGGCGAAGTGCTGAGCATTGCCGACTATGTGTATGTGATTGCCGACAAGCGCATCATAGCTCATGGTACTCCGTCCGAGCTCAAGCAGGCCGACAATCCACAGCTGAGGCAGTTTATCGACGGTATGCCGGACGGCCCAGTGCCTTTCCACTATCCGGCGCAGGATTATCAGAAGGAGTTGCTCGGTGAGTTTGACTGATTCGATAGCCAATCTTGGCCGCAATGCACTGGGTCTGATAACAGGGCTCGGCAAGGCCGGGGTGATGCTTTGGGGCGCCCTGGTGCAGCTGCCACGGCCACGCAAAGGCTTGCCATTGCTGATAAAGCAGGTGTACGTCGTCGGTGTGCAGTCCATGGTGATCATTTTGGTTTCCGGACTGTTTATCGGCATGGTACTGGCGCTTCAGGGCTACAACATCTTAGTGGATTTTGGCACTGAAGAGAGCCTGGGCCCCATGGTGGCGCTGAGCTTGCTCCGGGAGCTTGGGCCAGTGGTTACCGCCTTGCTGTTTGCCGGCCGCGCCGGTTCGGCCCTGACCGCTGAACTGGGGTTGATGAAATCCACAGAGCAGCTCTCCAGTTTGGAGATGATGGCGATAGATCCGCTGCGGCAGGTGATTGCGCCGCGCTTCTGGGCCGGGGTGATCAGTATGCCGTTGTTGGCCTTGATGTTTACCACTGTGGGTATCTATGGCGGTTATCTGGTTGGGGTTGAATGGAAAGGCATAGACAATGGCGCCTTCTGGTCGATTCTGCAGGCCGCGGTGGAATGGCGGCAGGACATAGTTAACTGCCTGATTAAAAGTTTTGTTTTTGCCATAGTGGTGACCTGGATAGCCCTTTATCGAGGTTATCAGGTGGTGCCTAATCCGGAAGGGATTAGCCGCGCGACCACTCAGACTGTGGTGCAGTCCAGCCTGGCGGTATTGGCGCTGGACTTCTTATTGACGGCGCTGATGTTTGCCCGCTGATTTTGGCGCCGGCGCATAATGGATGATTAACTCTGGTGACTCTATGTTGACACGAAAAATTGAATTTATGGTGGGACTCTTCCTGTTGGCGGGACTGGTGGCTTTTTTGCTGCTGGTATACAAGGTGGCCAATGTGGAGGTGCAGTCCGCTAGCAATACTTACACTCTAACGGCCAAGTTCAGTAACATCGGCGGCCTTAAAGTACGCTCGCCGGTCAAAGTGGGCGGTGTGGTTGTCGGTCGGGTCAGTCAGATCACCCTGGATCCCCAGCAGATGGTGCCTGTGGTGACCCTGACCATGGACAAGCGTTACGACCAGTTTCCTGAAACCAGCAGCCTGGCTATCTTGACCTCGGGCTTGCTGGGTGAGCAGTTCCTCGGCTTGACTCCAGGGTTTATGGATGACGATATCGCGATTTTGCAAGATGGCGATCGCATCGATGATACCCGTTCGGCGCTGGTGTTGGAGGAGCTGATCGGGCAGTTTTTATATAGCATGGGTTCAAAGGACAACTAGGAGCACTGAGATGTTTAAAGGGATAATCCGTAATCTGTTGGCCGTCGCCTGTCTGGCGTCTGCAACAGTGGCACAGGCGACCGATATCGATACCAGCAACCCTTATGTCATGGTGGAACAGGTTGCCGACAAGACATTTAACCGTTTTCATCAGGATAAGAGCATCATCGACAGCAATCCGGATCACCTCAAGGTGATCGTTAAAGAGGAGCTGATGCCTTATGTGGATTACAAGTACGCCGCTTACAAGGTGATGGGCCAATACTTGCAGCAGACCACCAGAGAGCAGCGTGATGCCTTTGTCGATGCTTTTGAGGGCTATCTGGTTTCCACCTATGCCCAGGCTTTTACCGAGTACACCAATCAGAAAGTGGAATTTGGCCGTGCCATTGACTTCAGCCAGGAAAAGATAGTCGAGGTGAATGTACAGATCATTGAAGCGGGCCGCCCGCCAATCAAATTGTTGTTCAAGGCGCGTCGTTTGAAGGACGACAGCTGGAAGGCCTTTGACCTGGTTGCCGAAGGTGTCAGTCTGCTGGCCTCCAAGCAGTCGGAAGTCACTACTCTCATTCGCCAGAAGGGCATAGATGCCGTGATTGAGATGCTAAAAGAGCGCACTCAGGCTCACGTGGATCCCGATGGCCCCAAAGGCAAGGATGCGCTATGAAGCTTGAGCCACAGGGCGATAGCTGCAAATTGAGCGGGCGTTTGACTCAAGAAGAAGTCACCCGTTTGTGGAAGACACGCAAGACACTGCTGCCGGCCGATGTGCGCCGGTTGGATCTCAGCGAGCTGACATACTCAGACAGTGCCGGCATGGCGTTTCTAATGGAGCTTGTCAGTCTCAGAAAGGGGGAGCTGACCCTGGCTTCTCCCTCGCCACAGGTGCGTAAGTTGATCGCCCTGTATGATTTGGATGCCTTCTTTAGCACAGAGGGCCAAACTAGGTAAGTTTCCTATGAATACCACAGAGATAGAACAAATATTAAAGGACTCACTCTCGTTGACGGAAGTTTATGTCAGCGCCGAAGGCAGCCATTTCAAGATAGTGGCCGTGGGTGAATGTTTCGATGGCATGAGCCGTATCAAGCAGCAGCAGGCAATCTATGCCCCCCTGATGGACAAGATCACCAGTGGTGAGATGCATGCGCTCAGTATCAAGACTTTTACGCCTACCCAGTGGCAGCGTGAAAAAATCTTCAACATGCCAGCCTAGAGTATCAATGTGGATAAACTGAAAATTCAGGCAAGCGGTGCGCTTGCCGGTAACGTGGTGATCTCCGGCGCCAAGAACGCCGCTCTGCCTATCCTGATGGCCGGGGTGTTGACCGAATCGGAATTCCTGGTCTCCAACGTGCCTAATCTGAGGGACGTCAATACCAGCTGTAAGTTGTTGCGTTGCCTCGGTGCCGACGTCAGCGAGCAAGGCAAAGGGCAGATACGTATCGATGCCAGCGGCATCAATGAGTTTTGCGCCCCTTATGATCTGGTGAAGACCATGCGCGCCTCGATTCTGATCCTGGGGCCCTTGCTGGCACGTTTTGGTAAGGCGGATGTGTCTCTGCCGGGGGGCTGCGCCATAGGTGCCAGGCCGGTGAACCTGCACCTGCACGGCCTGGAGCTGATGGGCGCCAAGATAGAAGTCGATGAAGGCTATATCAAGGCACGGGTTGATGGCCGCCTCAAAGGCGCGCATATCTTTATGGATATGGTCAGTGTCGGCGCCACAGAGAACCTGCTGATGGCTGCGGCCTTGGCTGATGGTGAAACCGTGATTGAAAACGCTGCCCGCGAACCCGAGGTGGTGGATCTGGCCAAGTGCCTTATCGCCATGGGAGCCAAGATTGAGGGCGCCGGAACCGCTACCATACGGATTCAAGGGGTGGAAAAGCTCAATGGTTGCCGTTATCGGGTGATGCCGGACAGAATTGAGACAGGCTCGTTCCTGGTGGCTGCAGCGGTGACCCGTGGCCGGATCCGTTGTCTGGATGCCGATCCCGGCTCGCTGGAGGCTGTGTTGGCCAAGCTGGAAGATGCCGGCGCCGAAATCCTTACCGGCAGCGACTGGATAGCCCTGGACATGAAGGGCAAGCGTCCCAAGTCAGTCAATATCAAGACTCTGCCTTACCCCGGTTTCCCGACCGATATGCAGGCGCAGTTCTGTGTGCTTAATGCACTGGCAGAAGGCACTGCCACTATCACGGAAACCATCTTTGAGAACCGTTTTATGCATGTGCCCGAGTTGAACCGTATGGGCGCCAACATGGAACTGGAAGGCAATACCTGTATCATTCACGGTATTGAGCAGCTCAATGGTGCTCAGGTGATGGCGACCGATCTGCGGGCGTCAGCCAGTTTGGTGATTGCCGGACTGATGGCCGAAGGCACCACAGTAGTGGACCGTATCTATCATCTGGATAGAGGCTATGAGCATATCGAAGATAAGTTCAAGGGTCTTGGTGGCTCGGTAGAGCGCATCTCCTAACCCGGTTGCACAGCCAGCCAATAAAAAACCACTCCTAGAGTGGTTTTTTATTGGCCGTATTCCCCGCAAATCAATCGCTGAAAATACTGACGCAGTTGCGGCCGGAAACCTTGGCCTGATATAGGGCCTGATCGGCATTGGCCAGCCATTGATCGCTGTTTTCCACCTCGTCACTCAGATCGCAGATCCCCAAACTGATAGTAAAAGGCACCGGCTGACCATTGAAGCTGAAGCGGCTACTTTCTATCTGAATGCGTAGCCGCTCGGCAAAGGAGCGAGCATCTTCGGCGCTGGTGTGGGATAAGACTACGGCAAATTCTTCGCCGCCATAGCGCCCGGCGCAGTCGGTTTCCCTGAGGTTTTGGCTGAGAATATGGGATAGATGCTGAATAACCCTGTCTCCGGCGATATGCCCCAGGCTGTCGTTAATCCGTTTAAAGTGATCTATATCGAACATCACCAGGCTGGCTGGCTCGCCATAGCGGGTGTGACGATCAAACTCCCGCTGCATGCAAAATTGCCAGTGTCTACGATTGTGCAGTTGGGTCAGGCCATCGGTTTGACTCAGGTGTTCCAGGCGCTCGTTGGCGCTTTTGAGCTGCAGCTTATTGATGGCGATATCCGTCACATCATAGATGATGATGCTGATATGGGAGATCTGCCCGGTGAGAGAGGCCAGTGGCAGCAGGGTGACATTCTGGAACATGAATTCGGCGCGGCCTGTGATGGGTCGGTAGTTCTTGAATTTGAATACATAGGGCCTCTGCTCCCAGCTGATGAAGGCGCGGTTTTTCAGCAGAAACACAGATTCCATCTTCTGCTTGAGCCAACTGGCCGGCAGATCCGGAAAACGTTCAAACAGGTTGGTGCCCTTAATATCGTTGGGAGAGACGCCACTGTGGTTTTCCATAAAGCCATTCCACAGCTGAATATTGTAATTTCGGTCCAGTACCACCAGGCCAACCTCTATGGTTTGCACCATGTCGATTAGCCAGTGCAGTTCATTTATTGCATTCAAATCCTTTGCCATGGCAAACCTGTTTTGTCAGTTCATCAGATAGCCGAGCTTGAAATTCAGCGTCGGCAAGGAGTCTTCGGTAAAGAGCAGCAGTAGATCACACTGCACATTGTGATCTTCGATGCGATAATTGATCTCCATCGCCAGCGTGCGCTGCCAGCGATCTGAGTTATCGTGGATCAGATCGTTCACTGTACAATGCCGTCCGAGCACCACAGGGTGCGCCTGGCTGAATTGCATATCCAGCTGCTCCGAGATGCCGCTGAGGAAGGCGCCGATCAGCACATTGGCGGTATCTATCATCACCTCGATTTCCGTGTTGGTGTCTTCGGGATCTGACAGGCCCATTAACTTGGCCATATCCTTGAAGCTGGAGTCGTGAAACAGCAATAGCGCCTCACCGGCAATGCCGGCACCGATAAAACCCTGACACAGCGCCGAAATTTTGGGGCTTTGCTCTGTGGCCTTGAGTGCCATGGTCAACTCACTGACCTCCAGCACATTGACGTTGGGAATGGGCAAGAGCACAAATACATCCAGCAACTTGGCCAGCAGATCGGCGGCGCGCCCCATGGCAATGTTGGCAACTTCCTGGCAGGCATCGCGCATATCCACCTGGATCATAGGTTCTTCGTTGCCGTCGCCGCCTTCGGCCAACTGCAAAATGCCATATTCCTGTAGTATGTTGCGAATGGCATCTGCACTGACGGGCTTTTGAATAAAATCCAGCGCGCCCAAGGCTTTGACTCTTTGATGGGCTTTAATTTGGATATCACCAGAGACGACTATCACCATCGCCGGCAGATCTTGTTGTTGAATGGCTTGCAACACTTCATAGCCGTCCATGACCGGCATGTTGAGGTCCAAAAAGACAATCTCACCCTTGCCGGCGCGGATAGCCTCAAGTCCTTCGGCGCCATTGGCGGCAAAGTTGATGTCGACTTCCCATTCTTTGGGAAGGGTACGGGCCATCTGCTTTCGCGCCAGCGCAGAGTCGTCGCATATGAGTACCGGAATCGCCATAGAGATTTCCTGTTCTACCGCATTACTTGAAGATAACACCTACAGCGGCATTTTTGTGATTATCCTCTGACTATGCCGCTGGATCAGAGAGGACAGGGCCGATAGTAATATACCGGCGGATACGGACTTTATGTCCATTTCTCATATTTGGCAGGATAAAATCTTATTTAGTGCAATGGCTTGCCTTTTGAGGGTCGATATTGTGAACACTTGTCGCCACTAAGTCAAAACCAATGTCAGTTTATTGACGCAAGCCAAAATTTAAACTGTGCTGTGATATTGAAATAGAGCGATTTTTGATCTGGCCTGACCTGTTTGATGGTGATACCGTTAACATAACTTCAACTTTCAAGGACCTGCAGATGCAGTGGCAGACTCTTAGCCTGGAATGGCAGCAACAGTTGGCTATCGTTAGCTTGAACCGGCCGGATAAGCTCAATGCTATTAATTACACTATGTTCAGCGAGCTCAAGGCGATGGCGCGTCACTTGCGCCGTCAACGGCATTTGCGGGCGGTGATCCTCAGAGGTGAGGGGGGCCAATTCAGCTCCGGTTTGGATATCAAGAGTGTGGCTAACTCTCCCTGGCAAGCGCTGAAGCTGTTGTTCAAGTGGTTACCGGGCAATGCCAATCTGGCGCAACAGGTGTCTGTCGCCTGGCGTGAGCTGCCGGTTCCTGTGATTGCCGTCTTGGATGGCCGCTGTTATGGCGGCGGCTTGCAAATTGCGCTCGGCGCCGATTTTCGGATTGCCGCCAATGACGCCGAATTGTCTATTATGGAAGCCAAATGGGGCTTGGTGCCCGACATGGGCGGCTTGGTGAGTTTGCGGGAAATTCTGACCAAAGATCAGGCATTGAAACTCAGTATGACGGCGGAATTAATCCCCGCTTGCAAGGCGTTGGAACTTGGGTTGGTGACCGAGTGCAGCAGTGATCCTCTGGCCCGGGCACAACAACTGGCAGCTGAACTCAATGAACGCTCTCCCGATGCACTGGCGGCGATCAAACTGAGTATCAACCGCAGCTGGAACGGTTCCCGTCGGCGCCTGCTGGCGCGGGAGTCCTGGAGTCAGGTGCGTCTGCTTTTGGGGCGTAACAGAGCCATTGCTGCCGTGCGGCAGGGCAAGGATCCCGAGCGGGCCTTTGAACCGCGGCGAAACTGGTGAGATACCCTTCACGGCTAAATAAATATTAACTTGACCTATATGACAGAAGCGCCTGAAAATCCGTCACTTTATTTTTAGATGGAAATTGGGATGCGGATTTTTTTTGAACGCTTGCTGTGGGGCAGTCGCTTGTCTGTCATGGTTGGAGTCTTCTCCTGTGTGTTGGCGGCCTTGGTCACCTTTGTCATGGGAGTCAAGGACGTGCTACATATGTTTGCTCTGCTGTGGGAGTACCTACTCAGTGGTAGCTATGATGTGCGTAACGATCTTGTGATGGTACTGGTGGAGATACTGGATACCTTCCTGCTCGGGGCTGTGCTGCTGATCTTTGCTTTCGGCCTCTATGAACTCTTTATCCGTAACCTGGAACCGGCCAGTAACTCGGATACCGGTGGGAAGATACTGATCATCTCCAGCATAGATGCACTCAAGAGCAAGTTGGGCAAAGTGATATTGATGATGTTGATCATCAAGGTGTTTTCCTTCTTTGCCGATATCAAGCCCAGCTCGGCACTGGATTTGCTGTTCATGGGAGGCACTGTGGTACTCATCTCCCTGGCGTTGATGTTCTCCAATGGCGGCAAGAAAGAGTAATCGCACTGCCGACATTTGCTCTACGGAAAGCTTGGTCTGCCGGCCGGTTTTGGCAGCAACTTCTGCAATTAGGCGGTCACTGATGGGCTTCAGTGGCTGTTTTTTCGTTTGGCGGCGCTTGTTTCAGCACCTTTCTGGCCATGCCATCTATCATCATCAAGGTGTTTTCAAAGGCAACATCCTGGCGCAGATCCAGCGCCAGTAACCGCTGCCGGTATTGATTTTCCGGCTGGCTCATTGCCAGCGATTTACGACTTTTTACCGTCGCCTGCGAGGCCTGGTGACCGTCGGGGGATTGGATATCGAGTACCGCCAGATCCAGTTCGGCCAGCTGCTTTGGCAGGGCTAAATTGGCATAGGGATCATCGAGGTAGGGATTGATCACCACCAGCAAGTCCGGTTTGGCCAACTCCTGCGCCGCCAATAACTCAATTACCAAGGCGGCGCACTGATCCTGGGCTATCAGTAAGCGCTTGCCTGGAAAGGGGGCTCCCAAGGTGTCCAATTGCGCCAGACTCTGTTGGATAAAGCTCTGTTGCTGTTTCCTGAGTTTCTGCCATTCCTCCGCCTCTCGGCGGCTCGTTGCCTGGTTGCGTTTTCCCGGCATTTTGCCATCGCCGGCCTTGCTTATTTCCTGCGCCTCTGTGGTGAAGTTGGGCTGCTCCGGAAAGGGTGGTGGTGTGATGCTGATACTGGCCCAGCCTGCGGGATTGATGCCGCGGCGCAAGAAGGCGTTGAGTCCGGGAGCATCGGCGTGGGTGCCGGGTGGCGGCAGTAACAGCGCTGCGCCCAATTGTTTCGGGCCACTCCAGGGTCGCACCAGAACGGCTTGTTCCTCGCCATCCACTTGTATCTGTTGCAGTTCTGAGGCGGCGACATGCTCCAACGCCCGGCGATTGTCTCTGGGCTTCATGGAGGCTGTTTCAGGCGTTTGAGTCGCTGGCTCTGGTTGAGCCTGCGCCTGGTTGACCATGTCTTTGTTGACTGGCTCGTCGGCTGCCAGTGCCACCAAAGGCAAAAAGCACAGTATAGCCATAGTTCTGGGTATCAGCGCCAAGGGAACTCCTTAAACTTGCTTTGGTTGGAATAGCATGATTCTGCAGCCTTTATTGGCTCAATGCCAAAATTATAAGCTGCAAATTTGTGCTCTAGTAGCCGTAGTTAAAAAAGTTTGCGCGCCGAACCAAAGCTTAAAGGCGTGGTGCATCAGGGTTGCTGAACTTAAGCATAAAAAGCAAGACCCGCCGGCAGCGGGTCTTGGGGGGTGATACTTGAGTGGATTATCAGGCGTGGCTGACCAGCACCAGGCGCACGGCATCGAGCTGCAGCTGGCATTGATCCAGATAACCGCGTAGTTCGACGATCTGATTTTGCAGATACTCAAGCTCAGCATCGCGGATATTGGGGTTCACCGCCTTGAGGGCTTCCAGACGTTGCAGCTCGGCGCCCAATTGACGCTCCATCTGCTGCTGGGCTTCGGCCTGCAGGTTGGACATGGCCTCCATAGCGTGGGTTTCGCCCTTGGCCAGCAAAGGATGCAGTATCGCCTGCGAGGCATTGACCAGCTTGCTGGCGATATGGCGGTTAACCGCACTGAGCTGGCGATCAAAATGCTCGTAACTCACCTTGTTAGACAGATTGTTGCCGTCTTTATCCAACAGAATGCGCAGCGGTGTCGGCGGCAGATAGCGATACAGCTGGCTGGACTTGGGTGCCGAGGCCTGTGCCAGGTAGATAAGTTCCAGGAACACAGTTCCTGCCGGCAACGCCTTGTTCTTGAGGATGGCAACACTTGTGGTGCCAGTCTCTGAACCTGTGATCAGATCCAGACCGGTTTGCACCAGCGGATGCTCCTGGGTTATCAGGGCGATATCGTCGCGGGACAGGGCGGTTTCCCGGTCGAAAGTCACGGTAATACCATCTTCCGGCAGACCGGGGTAAGTGGGAAACATCATGTGCTCACTCGGGCGCAGTACTATGGTGTTTTCGCCTCTGTCGTCCTGATCCAGACCTATGATGTCCCACAGACGGATCACTGAGCCGATAAGCTGGGTGTCGTTATCCATCTGCGCCAGTCTCTCGGCTAGGGCCAATGACCTGTCGCCGCCGTGGGAGTTGAGTTCCAGCAGCTTGTCGCGGCCCTGCTCCATCGCCTGCTTGAGCTCTTTATAACGGCTGCGGGTGTCGCGCAGCAGCTTGCTCATCTCTTCTTCGTTTTCTTCCACCAGCAGTGGCAGCAACTGGGCGCCAAACTCCTTAAACAGAATATGGCCACCGGGGCAGGTGAGTTCGAAGGCATTGAGGCCCTCGTGGTACCAGGCCAACAGACGCTCCTGCGCTGTGTCGGTGAGGAAGGGCAGGTGGATCTCTACATCATGGTTCTGACCTATGCGATCCAGGCGACCTATGCGCTGCTCCAGCAGATCCGGGTTCAGCGGCAGATCGAACAGCACCAACTGGCTGGCGAACTGGAAGTTACGCCCTTCGGAACCGATTTCCGAGCAGATCAGCGCTTGGGCACCACCCTCTTCCTGGGCGAAGAAGGCACCGGCCTTGTCACGCTCTATGATGGACATGCCCTCATGGAACACAGTGGCGAGGATCCCTTCACGGGTACGCAGCGCTTCTTCCAGACTCAGCGCGGTGGCGGCCTGACTGGCGATAATCAGCACTTTCTTGCTGCGGTTTTGCTTGAGGAAATCGATGAGCCAGTCGACTCTGGGGTCGAACTTCCACCAGGCGGCGGAGTTTTCATCAAACTCCTGATACATTTTTTCCGGCGCCAGCGCGTAGGCGGCCTTCATTTCCAAGGTGCGGTGACCATTCATCATGGCACTGACTCGGGCCGCAGTGAGGTACTGCTCCGGCATGGCCTGTGGATAGGCGTTGAAAATGCGTTTCGGGAAACCTTTGACCGAGGCGCGGCTATTACGGTACAGCACTCGACCCGTACCGTGTCTGTCGAGCAGCTCCTGCAGCAGTTCGTCACGGGCGGCTTGCTGCTGCTCGGCATCGACGCCGTCAGCCTGGATCAGGCGAATAGCGGGGGCGATATCCTTTTCCGACAAGAGCTCGGTCAGGCTGTTGATGGCATTGTCGGGCAGCTTGTTGCCACTGGCCAGCGCCTCGGCGGCGAGGGCCACATCTTTGTAGCCTTGTTCCTCTTTGATAAAGGCTTGATAGTCGTAGAAACGGTCCGGATCCAGCAGTCGCAGTCGGGCAAAGTGGCTCTCATGGCCCAGTTGATCCGGGGTCGCGGTCAGCAGCAGTACGCCGGGCACCACTTCTGCCAGAGCTTCTACCACCTGATAGGCGCGGCTCGGAGCTTCTTCGGTCCACTCCAGGTGATGGGCCTCGTCGACCACCATAAGATCCCAGTCGGCATCCAGCGCCTGATCGAGACGGCGCTTCTTGCGCAGCAATTCCAGCGAGCAGATCACCAACTGTTCTGTGTAGAAGGGGTTGTCGTGGTCGGCAAAAGCCTCGATGCAGCGGTCTTCATCGAATACGGCAAACCGCAGGTTAAAGCGGCGCAGCATCTCCACCAGCCATTGGTGGCGCAGGGTATCGGGAACTATCACAAGTACCCGCTCGGCGCGGCCTGTCATCAATTGCTGGTGAATGATGAGACCAGCTTCTATGGTCTTGCCCAGGCCCACTTCATCGGCCAGCAGTACCCGTGGCGCGTAGCGGCGCCCGACTTCATGGGCAATCCACAGCTGATGCGGAATAAGGCCAACTCTGGGACCCTGCAGCCCCAGCAGATCTGAGGTGGCCAGATTGTGGCGCAGTTGCTGGGCGGCGTAGCGCACCCCGAATCTGTCCAGTCTGTCTATCTGGCCGGCAAAGAGTCTGTCCTGCGGCTTGTTGAAACGAATATTGTGATCCAGCAGAGTTTCCCGGAGCTGCACTTCTTCACCGGTTTCGCTGTGAATGCCGCTGTAGATCACCAACCCGTCTTTTTCATCCAAAGAGTTGATGGTCAGTGTCCAGTCTTCATGGCTCTTGACCTGATCACCTGGGTTATAAATCACCCGGGTTAACGGGGCGTCGTTGCGGGAGAACATGCGGTTCTCTCCGGTGGCGGGGAACAGCAGTGAGACCATGCGGCCTTCCAGTTGTACTACTGTACCCAAACCAAGCTCTGATTCGGTATCACTGATCCAGCGTTGACCTAAGGCGAAGGGCATCTTTAACTCTCATCTCCGGGCGGATTCACAAAGGGCGCGTATGTTATACCAATCCGAGTATAATACCAATCCTGCCCTGCGGGCCTTTTCGTCCGCTTGTCATCCAATCGTCATCTTTAGCATCCTACACTCAAAAACGGATACCGCGCAGTGACCATTAAAGAGACTGCAAAGGGTATTTGTCATCCGTTGCTAAAGGTGCCAGTATTAGTTTAAGCCATGTCACAGTGGTGAAACCTGCCCGTAATCAGTTAGAAACAGGAGTGCCATATACCCCAACCCAGGCCTGCGCTGGCCCATGACAACAAAGCTGTGAGTAGCTCATTGACGCAAATGGAGGCGCCATGGAACAAGACGACAGAAAGTTGTTTGTACTTGATACCAATGTGTTATTACATGAACCCTTAGCGATATACTCCTTTAAAGAACATGATGTTGTGGTCCCAATGACGGTACTGGAGGAATTGGACCAGATAAAAGACAGAAAGCGGGATGTCAGCCGCGATGCCAGGGTCGCCATTCGGGCGCTGGAAGATATTCTCGGCGGCAAGACCACTCCGGAACAGATAATCAAAGGGGTTCCCCTTCCAAGCCGCGAAGGGCATACAGATGCCACAGGTACTCTGGCTATCTTCCCCGACCATCAGATTGAATTCACCATAGGCTCGCTGCCCGGCGACAACAACGACAACCGCATTATCAACACAGCCCTGCATCTACAAAATCAATACGAGCCCCGTACCGTGGTGCTGGTCACCAAAGACATTAATATGCGTCTCAAGGCCAAGGGCGCCGGGATACTCCTGGTAGAGGACTACCGCACCGATCAACTGATCGATGACATACGTTTTCTGTCCAAGGGTTTTCATCAATTTGAAGGCAACTTCTGGGAGCATTTGCACAAGGTGGCCACCGAGCGTCATGGTCGTCATACTGTGCATGATGTGCCGCTCAAGGACCTGGGTGACGATCTCTTTTATATCAACCAATATCTACTGGACGATGAGTCCGAGTTTTGTGGCCGGGTGGTCGGCCGCAGTGAAACCAGTCTCAATGTGCTGGATCTCGGTCGCGATCGCCTGATGAATATGGAGGCCTGGGGCGTGAGGCCGAAGAACATCTATCAGGGCATGGCGCTGCAGGCCTTGATGGATCCCGATATCGATTTGGTTATTCTCACCGGCCCAGCGGGGTGCGGTAAGACCTTGCTGGCGATGGCGGCGGCACTGGAGCTGGTGGTGGAACGTAATCTCTACGACAAGGTGATAGTCACCCGTAACACCCCGGAAATTGCCGAGTCGATAGGCTTCCTGCCGGGCACGGAAGAGGAGAAGATGGCGCCCTGGCTGGCGGCAATTACCGATACTCTGGAGGTGTTACACAAGCATGATGTTAACCCCAGTGGTTCACTTAACTACATAATGGAAAAGGCCAATATCCAATTTAAATCGATCAACTTCATGCGTGGGCGATCGATTCAGAACTCAGTGGTATTGCTGGATGAGTGTCAAAACCTGACCGCCTCACAGCTGAAAACCATGATCACCCGTATGGGAGAAGGTACCAAGCTTATCTGCTGTGGCAACCTGGCGCAGATAGACTCCAACTATCTAACCGCCGTTACCTCGGGTTTAACCTATATGGTTGAACGCTTTAAAAATTTTGAAGGCAGTGCCAACATTTATCTCAACGGTGTTGTGCGCTCACGGTTGGCGGAATTTGCCGAAGAGCAGCTCTGATAAACCCGGCTACTGAAAAAGGCCCCATATCGGGGCTTTTGCTTTGTGCGGGGTACTGCATATGCAGCCAAATTAAGTATATGATATCTTTCTTCCCCACCGCTTGGGGATGGGCCGTGATGCAAGGGTAATGGATGAAATTGAGTGAGCCGGATCTGCAGCTGAAATCTCCGATCCAGAAAAATTACAACCGTGCAGTGTTTTACACCTATATGGGGGTGATTGTACTGGCGTTGCTCACGGCTTGGGTGTTTTTTGAGCGCCAGAAGACCCAACAGATGGAGCTCAGGGAAGAACAGGTCGACCGCCATGTGATGCAGATTGACCTGTTGCTGGAATCCAGTATCCGTGCGGTCAAGAGCCTGCGTAATGTGGCCGTGGACCACTTGCGCCTGGCCGAGCAGGTACGCAAGGACAGGCTGCCCCAGTACGAAAAATTCAACGAAAGTGGTCAGTTTTTTACCCTGGAGCCCAATTACGCCAGGAGTGGTGAGCCATTCACCAACATGGGGCGGATAACCGGCTCAGGTAGTCTCGATGGCCGTAGCGACAAGTTCTATCAGGAACTGGAGATGCTGTTTGAGCTGTCGTTGTCGTTCCCGGTCGCCAAGGAGGCCGCGCCCAAGGCTTCGGCCATCTATTATCTGTCCAAGCGGCGGATGATGTCTTACTACCCCTGGCCTTCGGATGAGCAGCGTTTTCGCGATGAACTGCTGAACAAGAAACAGTTTCAACTGGCGACACCGGCGATGAACCCCCAGCGCAGTGTGTTCTGGAGTGAGGCCTATGTGGACTCGGCCGGCAATGGTCTGTTGACTACCCTTGGGGTGCCCATCTATCTCGAAGATGAGTTTATCGGTTCTATCAATCTGGATATGACACTGGCATCGCTCGCCAAACAGATACGTCTCTATTTCAAGATGCCGGGCACTGTGATTTTGCTGGATCAGGGCAATAATATTCTCTCCCACAGCGATTTTGATACCTCCAGCATCAACCGGGTCTACCACATCAGTCAGCGGATCCCATCCGAGCTGCATTCTCTGCCTGAGTCTGAACTGTTCGATGCCCATGAAGGGATGATCCGCAATGGCTATTACATCCACTCGGTGGCGCTGCACAACGCCCCCTGGCGCCTGCTTTATCTGCAGGATGTCGATGATCTGTTTCTGGACTCGTTTGAGAAGCTGCAGCTGAGCTTTATTTTGGTGGTACTGGCGCTGTCCGTACTGGTGACCATAGTGCACTGGCAGACTCGCCGCTCTTTCGTCAGTCCGGCCTCGCGCCTACTGTCACACCTGGAAGACTGTTCCCGTGAGCCGATCCGGCCGCCGGCGAAGATTACCCAGGGCTGGGAGCCCTGGTTCCAGTTGGTCAGCCGCATTTTTGAAGAAAACCAGCAATATACCCGTCACCTGGCAGAGCAGAACAAGCGTCTGGATAAACTGGTGGCCCGGCGCACCGAACGGCTGAAGGAAACCACAGAAAAGCGGGAGCGGGAATACGCCCTGCTGCGCTCTTTGCTGGACTCCATTCCTGAAGCCATTGTCTTCAAAGATAAAGAAGGTAAGTACCTCGGCTGCAACAAGTCGGCCGAGCGGGTACTTGGCTATACCGAGGCCGAGATGATCGGCCTGAATTCAGACACTTTGACCACCCCGGAGCAGGCCGCCAGAATTCGCGCCGAGGATGAACAGGTGCTCAAGGACAGGGCGCCACTGCGCTATCAGGAAAAGGTTGAACTGGCGGGCAAGCCTGTACTGCTCGATACCCTCAAGCTGCCGTTTTATAACCGCCGCGGTGAGATGCTGGGCTTGATTGCAGTTTGGCGTGATGTGACCCGCGAATATGAAGCAGCCGAGCAGTTGCGATTGTCGGAAGAACGTTATCACCTGGCGATGGACGCGGTGGAAGATGGCCTGTGGGACTGGTATCTGGATTCGGAGCAGATCATCTGCAATCCTGCCTACTACACCATGCTGGGCTACAAGACCAATGAGTTTCCGGCGTTGCTGTCGACCATAGACGAGCTGATCCATCCGGACGACAGGATCCGGGTTGAAGAGTATCGCGAGCAGTATCTAGCCGATCCCATAGGCGCCTATGAGATAGAGTTCCGAATGCGCGGCAAGAGTGGTCAGTATCACTGGGTGCTGTCCCGTGGTCGGGTGGTGGAATTTACCACCAACAATGAGCCCAGGCGTATGCTGGGTACCCACAAGGACATTACCCGCAGCAAGAGCAACGAAGTGGCCTTGCTGGAGGCCAAGAAAGATGCGGAACTGGCCAATCTATACAAGAGTGAATTCCTGGCCAATATGAGCCATGAGATCCGCACGCCGATGAATGCCATCATAGGTATGCTGCAACTGGCGCAGCGCACCAACCTGACGGCGCAGCAGAAAGATTATCTGGAGAAGGCTGGTTTCTCGGCCCAATCATTGCTGCGGATCATCAATGACATTCTCGACTTCTCAAAGATTGAAGCCGGAAAGCTGGAGCTGGAGCGGGTCTCCTTCCCGTTGGATAAGGTGTTGGAGCACGCCCTGGATATCAACTCGCTCAAGGCGCAGGAGAAAGGAGTCGAGCTGTTGCTGTATGCCCCTGTGACCGCCGGGCTTATGCTCAAGGGCGATCCTTTGCGTCTTGGTCAGGTGCTGGTGAATCTGCTGTCCAATGCGGTTAAGTTTACCTCCGAAGGGGAGATTGAACTCGGTTGTGAAGATGTCGGCGAACGCGATCATCGCATCACCCTCAAATTCTGGGTTCGGGACACTGGCATAGGGATCAGCAAGGAGCAGCAGGAGATACTGTTTGATGCCTTTGCCCAGGCAGATGGCTCCACCACCCGTAAATATGGCGGCACAGGCCTTGGCTTGTCCATCAGTAAGCATCTGGTGTCCATGATGGGCGGCAAGATGCAGGTGCAGAGTGAGCCGGGTGTCGGCAGTGTATTCAGCTTTACCATTAGCTTTGAGATCGCCGAAGAGGCCAAGATTGAACCTTTGGTGATGCCGGAACAGCTCAACAGCCTGCGGGCGCTGGTGGTGGACGATAACCCCACGGCGCTACAGATATATTCGACCCTGATGCGCGACTTCCACTTCGAGGTGGACACGGCTGCCAGCGGTGCCGAAGCCCTTTATAAGCTGGAAAAACAGGAAACCGACCTGCTGCTTATCGACTGGATGATGCCGGAAATGGATGGCCGCGAGGTGATCCGTACCCTGGATGAAATGGTGGCCGATGGCAGAATAAGCAAGCGCCCCGTGGTGATTATGATGACGGCCTATGCCGCCGGTCCATTGGCCCAGGAAGTGGAAGATGCCAATGTGTTTGCGCTGTTGCAAAAACCCTTCAAGGCCTCGACTCTGTTTGATGAGATAATCTCAGCCTTTGCCGAGAAACCTCACCCGGCGACTGTGGCTGAAATTACTGACAATCAGAGTGGTGGTCACAAAGGCTTGGTGCTGCTGGTGGAAGATAATCTGATTAACCAGCAGGTAGCCTCCGAACTGCTGCGCAGCGCCGGCTATGAGGTAGATTTGGCCGACAATGGCCAGATTGCCCTTGAGATGGTGGAGCAGCGTCAATATGACGCGGTATTGATGGATATTCAGATGCCTGTGATGGATGGTCTGACGGCGACCCGGGAATTGCGCAAAAAATACGACAGGGAGACGCTGCCGATTATCGCCATGACGGCCCATGCCATGTCTGGCGATCGTGAGAAGAGTCTGGCGGCGGGAATGAACGCTCATATCACCAAGCCCATTATGCTCAATGAACTCTTTGATACCTTGAGTGAATGGGTGGGCAGGACTTGAGATAAACCGGCCGATCCCTTAACTTGAATGGCAACTTACAGATAACAATCAGGAGATGGGATGAAACCTCAAAGTTGGACCTTGTTGTTGGCGCTGATCGCGGTACCCGGATTGGCGCAGGCGGCACAGGAGAGGGAGGCCGCCGACGTCATCAGCGAAAGCACTCAGGCCGAAGGTTTTATCAATCTCTTTTATGATGCCAAGGCCGGGCAGCTGTATCTGGAACCGAGCAGACTCAACCAGCCTATGTTGCTGCTCTCCAGCTTGCCCCACGGCGTTGGCTCTAACGACATAGGGCTCGACCGGGGGCAACTGGGATATACCCGCATGGTGCAATTTGAACGCCAGGGGCCCTATATTCTGCTCAAACAGCTCAACACCCGTTTTCGTGCCGATACCGATGACCAAGCCGAGCAAAGAGCCGTGCATGAAGCTTTTGCCGAATCTGTGCTCTGGCGCGGCAAACTCCTGCCGGGAAAACGTCTGCTGGTGCCGGTCAATGACTTGATGTTGCAGGACCTACACGGCATCAGCCAACAGTTGGCGGCCAGGGGCCAAGGGCATTATCGTCTGGACACCAGCCGCTCAGTGGTGTTGCCAACCTCGGTCAAGTCGTTCGAGCGTAATTCGGATGTGGATGTGCAGCTGACCTTTGCCAGTGATAAGGCCGGCGCCAGAGTCGCCGAGGTGACTCCGGATGGTCAGGCACTGTCTCTGAGACTACGCTACTCCTTTATCGCCTTACCTGAGCCGGGTTATCAGGCGCGCCGTTATCATCCCATGAGTGGTTATCTGTCCGATGAATACAAGGATTATGCCACCGCCATAGATCAGGATATCAACCAGCGCTTCTTGCTGCGCCACCGGCTGCAGAAGGTCAATCCCGGCCCCGAGCCAAGCGAAGTGGTTGAACCCATTACCTATTATCTGGATCCCGGTGTACCAGAGCCGATTCGTGGTGCCTTGCTCGAAGGCGGTCGCTGGTGGGAGCAGGCTTTTAATGAGGCGGGGTTTATAAATGGTTTCAAGTTGGAGCTATTGCCGGAAGGTGCCGACCCTCAGGATGTGCGCTACAACGTGATCCAGTGGGTACACAGGGCCAGTCGTGGCTGGTCCTACGGTGCGGCGGTGACAGATCCCCGCAGCGGTGAAATCATCAAGGGCCAGGTCACTCTGGGGAGTCTGCGGGTGCGTCAGGATCACCTGATTGCCCGTGGTCTCACTGCCGGGTGGGAAGACAGACAAGCGGCCGATGCAGCCGCCATGGCCTTATCTCTGGCGCGTATTCGCCAGTTATCGGCTCATGAAATCGGTCACACCCTGGGGCTGGATCATAACTTTGCCGCCTCCACCAATAACAACGCCTCTGTGATGGATTACCCCCATCCCTATGTACGCCTCGACGGCAAACGGGTGGACATCAGCCAGCCTTACGCCGAAGGGTTGGGCGCCTGGGATAAGTTTGCCATCAAGTACGGTTATGGTGACTTTGGTGATGAGGCCCAAACCCAGGCCGCGCTCAAATCGCTGCTCAAAGAGGTGCAGCAACAGGGGCTGAGATACATAGGCGAGGGTGACTCGCGAGCGGCTTCAGCCGCCCATGCTTATGCCAGTCTTTGGGACAGAGGCGAGGATCCGGTCAAGGAGTTGGCCAGAATGCAGCTGGTCAGGCGCCAGGCGCTTGAGACATTCTCCGCCAAGGCGCTGTTGCCGGAGCAACCCTTGGGCGAACTCAGTGATGCCCTTGTGCCCATCTATCTGTTGAATCGTTACCAGATCAGCGCCGCGGCCAAGTTTGTCGGCGGCATTGACTACAATTACCTGGCAGATGCCAATAGCGGTAACTGGCATTTTATTGCGCCGGAATTGCAGAAGCGGGCACTCGATACCGTGCTGGCGACTCTGGATCCCAGAGAACTGTATCTGCCAACTGAGCTTCTGGAGCAACTGGTGCCCAAGGCCGGTAACTATTACCGCAGCCGCGAGAGTTTTGCCTCATCTCTGGGGGTTGCCGTGGATCAGCTGAGCATGGCAGAAGTGCTCAGTCGCCATACAGTGTCGACGCTGTTGAACCCTGAGCGGCTCAACCGAGTGGATCAGGCCTTTACCAGGGACACAGAGCAGCTGTCGGTAGAGGATTTGCTGGATAGATTGCTGGCTAAGACACTGCTGAAATCTCTGCCTTCGGGAGATCAGACCAGTATTGCGATGCGGGTCAATGCTGTGGTTTTGGATGGCATGTTGCAGAGTTTCGAGAGTGACGCCAGTAGTCCGGAAGTTAAAGCCATATTGAGAATGAAGCTGGATTATCTGCTTAAGCAGTTGCCCAGAAAGGAAAAAAGAAGTTCAGGTTACAAGGCGGCTCACTATGGACAACTGCAAGCTGTGCTTGAGCAGGCACTGAAACAAGCCGGGGTTAGAGCGATCAATAAACCTGCGGAAATGCCACCGGGCTCGCCGATTTAGTACGTCGTAAGGTATTGATTATGTGACATAATTATTTTATTACCTTATATTGGCATCTTTCATGTTCCAGAGGTTCGGGCCCATTTTGCACCGAGCCTCTGTTTTTTTTAGGGAATTGGTTATGCCAAAAATTCTGTTTCTCAGAGTCTGGCTTGGCAGCTTATTGCTGCTGCTCTGTTTCATTGCCAAGGCCGATGGGCTAAGCCTTAGCCCCCGCGTACACCAGGGCCAACTGGATAACGGTCTTAAATATCAATTGGTGGATAACAAGACTCCGTCGAATGCCATAGTGATGCGGATGCGGATCGCTTCCGGCTCACTGAATGAGGCGGAAAATGAGCAGGGGCTAATGCACCTGCTGGAGCATATGGCATTTAAAGGCTCCGTCGCTATCCCGGAAGGGGATATGATCCCAAGGTTGCAGCGTCTTGGTTTGAGTTTTGGGGCCGATACCAATGCCGTGACTGAATTTACCCAGACAGTCTATAAGTTCAACATCACTCAAGGGAATGAGCTAAAGCTGGATACCGGGCTGATGTTGATGCGGGAAATTGCCGACAGGCTCACTCTGGATCCCAAGGCGCTTGAACAGGAAAAAGCCGTGGTGCTGGCCGAGCTTAAAGAACGTCAGTCGGCTGAGCTTGAAAATTATCGAAACCAACTGCGTTTCTGGTATCCCTCCAACCTACTATCAAAGCGTTTCCCTATTGGCGAAGCAGATATCATCAAGGCGGCAGATGTCGCCAAGCTGCGATCTTTGTACCAACGTTTCTATACCCCGGAGCGGACAACGCTGATCCTGGTAGGCGACCTGGACATTGCCCGTACTGAAGCCCAAATCAAGCAGTTGTTCGCCGATTGGAAGCCGCACCCTCAGGCGGTTGCCCCGGCACAGGTGAAGCTTTCTCCGCCTGTAGTCAGAAAGCAGCCTCAGGCAGACACTTTCTTCGACCCCAGTTTGCCGACTCAAGTCTCTCTTGGGGTGCTGACGCCCAGAACACCAAAGCCTGACAGTATTGAAAAGCGTCAACAGCAGATGCTTGAGTCGCTGCTGGGGAGTATGCTTTATCAGAGGTTGCTGCCACACCTGTTTGCCGAGGAAGGTGTGAGCCATGCTTCTGTTGAGTTAGGTGAAGAGTTTGGCACTGCGGTAAGGGTGGAATTGGCTCTGGAGACCCAGGAAGATAACTGGAAGGATGGGGTGGTACTGTTGGAGCAGACCATACGCCAGGCCTTGCAATACGGTTTCAGCAGTGAAGAGCTGCAGCAGGCGCTGAAGAGCCAACATAAGCACTACCAGCGCAGTCTGGCCGGCAGTAACACCATTCACAGCCTGAATATGGCCGAGGCTTTGGTATCAATGGATGCCGAGGCCATGATACTGATAGAACCAGCAGATGAGCTGGCCATTTTTGAGGCCTTGGCGCCGCAGGTTACGCCGGCGCTTATCCAACAGACACTGGCAGAACTCTGGCAGGGGCAACCCGGTATCTATCTTTCCGCTGCCAAGGCGCCAACCGCGGTAGAAACACAACTCTTGGCGGCATATCAGCAGAGTCAGCTGCAGCCGGTTACTCCCTATAAGGCTAAACAAGCCAGCGAGTTTGCTTATCAAAGCTTTGGTGAACCCGGGAAGATAGTGGCCGATAAACGGGATCCCGATACCGGAATACGCCAGTTACGTTTTGCCAATGGCACTCTGCTTAACCTTAAATCCACCGAATTTGAACAGAACAATGTGGCTATCAGCTTGTCATTGGGATTCGGTGATTTGCCATTTCCGCGCCAAGAAGGTTTGGGCACTCTGTTCAATAATGCTTTTATTTACGGTGGGCTGGAGCAGCACTCCTGGCAACAGCTGGGGGATATCTTTGCCGGGCAGAATATCTCGGCAAATATTGGCGTCAGTACTGAAGGCTTTGGCGGCGTGACCAATACCAATGCCGATGAACTCAGAACTCAGCTGGGGTTACAGGCCGCCTTTTTAACCGCCCCGGGCTGGCGCCAGGAAGCCATCAACCTCTTTCGGCAGCAAGTTAAGGCTGAAAGTCAGAGCCGCAACGCCAATCCTAATAGCGCTTTCTGGGATGGTCTGAGTGGACTCCTGCACCCCGGCGATCCCCGATATGGTTACGGCCGGGAAGAGCAGGTGTTGCAGCGGGACTTTGCAGAAATAGCCAAGGTATTGGCATCGGCGCTGGATAAGGGAATGCTGGAAATCGCGCTGGTGGGAGATTTCGATGAGGCTCAAGGGATAAAAGCAGTCACCGAGACATTCGGTGCCATCGAGCGGCATCCGGCCAAGGAGTCGGCCTTCGAGCGGCTGGTATTCCCCAAGGTGCCGGCACAGAGCCAAATTTTCCATCGGGGCGCCGAGAATTCGGCGGCACTGGCCTGGCTGTGGCCGACCACCGACATGCAGGATGTTCGGCGTCACAGTGAGCTGATATTACTCGAGCAGGTGATGGACATTTTGTTGAATGAAGAAGTCAGGGAAAAAGCCGGCGCCGGATATTCGCCCTATACCTTTAATTATGTCGATTGGCATCCAACAGGTTACGGTTATCTGGGGCTGTTTACTGTCACAGATGCCGCCAAGCTGAAGGCGGCCGAACAGGGCTTTGCCGCGGTCGTAGCCAGAGTCATGGCCAAGGGTGGCATAGATGCTGAACTGCTGGAGCGGGCGCGTCAGCCCTTGCTGCAATGGTTGCAAAGTGCTCCTGCCAGCAACGACTTTTGGTTGGATCTGGCAGCAACGGCCCAGACTCGGCCGGGCCGTTGGCTGGGATTTCAACAACGACAGCAAATACTGGGGCAACTGGATGGTGAAGCCCTGGAAGCCGTGGCTCGAGAGTATCTTCAGAATGATCGCCGCTTGAGCGTGACGACAACTTACGCCAACTAAGCGCTGGTTTTGGGATTTCTCGGATAGAAGCGCTCCGGCTTGCGCTGCAGGTGTTCGAACCTGCGGGTATTTTTATAGGGCAGCTTCATAAACCCCGAGACGCCTTGACCTTGGATCTTGTCCACATGACTGAGGATCCTGTCCAGACAGGCGCGAAACTGCGCCTGTTTTCTCGGGTTGAGTAGTCTAAGGTAACTGTGGATCTTCATATGAGTTGGCAGGGCTTCGAAGATGATACAGCCTGTGTGGTGTATCTGGTTGAGCCAGCCAAGTTCAGTCATGATTTCCGCAGGCAGCTCCAGGTTTTCATCCGGATCCCGGCCATCTTCAAAGTAGGAGTGCAGCCGGGATTGATCTTCGAGTGTCGGCACATCGCCCACCTCAAAGGGCAGCAGCTGATCTGCCTTGGCCTTGAACGGCTCTGAAGGGCCGCTTCGCTCCAGGTGCAGGGTATCTTTGGCGTTGAAGAAACAGGCCTTGAAGATACCTATGCGATGAATTCCCCGGGCCAGAGTCACCATGTTGTTGACCGCTTGAATTAATGCCGGCCTGAGCTCTTCATCATAAAGGGCCAGGTTGGAGTCGATATAGACGCCTGTCTCCTGCCAATGAATCGCCAAACCGCCCACAATCGGATACTGACCCAGGCGGCCAACGGCGGCGATAAAGCCCTTCTCTGTGTCTCCCATGCCGGCGAGGAAGTTGCGGTAGTACTTCTCCAGCTGAATATCTTCGGCGCGAATAGCCTCGGCATCGGCGTCCGGATGATGGCTGCGCAGAAACGATTTCCGCGAACTGTAGCTGACTGTTTCCACGTCCCGGGCCCGTTTCTGTACCCAGACGGGGATCTCGGCATTCAGCTCCTGTGGCAACGGTGGCAGTAAAAGATGCTGGCTGTATCTCATGCTGCGCAGGAAGTAGTCGCCGGCCTTGAGACGGGTGAGTGGATCTGAGCCCAACATGCCTTCGAGGATCCTGGCCAGTTCTAGCGGCAGACCTATGCTGGTGGGCGGGATCACTTGGGAACCGAAGCGGCTGGCCTGGCCGGACGCCAGAGCATAGAGGGTGGCGGCAACCCCTTGTTCATCAAACCTGGGGCTGGAAAGCGCCCCCGAGAGTTGCTCATCGCCGATAAAATAAACATCGCCCATGCGGGCGTTGGTATGCTGTTGATCGCTCGACATTAGCTCCATCACATTGCCGCCGACCGGGCGGTTATCGGCATCGCGCTGGGCAAATACCGCCGAGCCCCAGTCAATCAAAGACAACTTGTCTTCTTCTGGGTCATAAACCAGGTTGGAAGGTTTGATATCCCCATGAACCAAGGGTCTGCCGCTGCGCAGATATTGCAGCAGATCTGCCAACTGCCTGGCAATGCTCATGATTTCCGCCACAGGTAAGGCTCCATGCCGACGACAGCGCTGATCCAGATCCTGGCCCTGAGCTCTGGCCATCACCAGGATCCCCTGGCGTCCAACTCTGTCGAACTTTATCAGTGGTGGCACATTGGGATGATTGACCTGAGACAGCATGAAGGCTTCTTCTTCCAGTCTGTCCTGTACCTGTTGGGGCAGGGTGATGCGGGAGAACTTGAACACATGTTCCTGGCCATGGCGGTTTCGTCCGGCGAACACAAAACCATAGGCGCCTTTGCCTATCAGTTGCGGGTCATCATAGCCCAACTTGATCAGTTGCTGGCGGCAGAGGCGGATCCAGGCTCTGTGCTTGCGAGCGTCATCGGCCTTAAGCAGATAGACAGATTGCTCTTCAGAAATATAAAAGTGCTGCAGCTCAGGTGTTTGCAAGCGATTTCTCCATTGGCAGAGGCAAGGATACAAAATAACAACAAGCAGAAGCTCATTAAAACAGCAAGGGATAACCGCGGCAAGTTGTGACTCTGGGATCCAGCTCAGAACAAGGCTTCCTAGCGTATCCTTTTGGACGGCACTTTGACCTATATCAATTTCATTGCGCCCTCCCCAGAGTAACCTGTTTGCAACAAGCCGCAGTGGCAGAAGAGATTTGGAGGCCTTATGTCAGTGCCAGATAAGCAGGAGCTGATCGCATTGTTCGAGTATGCCCGCCCCAGGGTGATACAGTCGATGGAATTGCGTCATTGTCCCCATGCGGGTTTTTATAATCCAGTGGATGAACGCTGTAATTTTTGTCATCAGGGCATGGAATGTATCTGGATGAACCAGAATGATGAGCTGGTGGATCTGGAGCAGAAATCACTCGAAGAGTTGAGGCAGCAGTTATTGATAGCGGTCGACTTTGTCGATTCCAGCCTGAGCCCGCATCATTTGTCACGGCGCAAATGTCAGTGTGATAACTGCAATTGGCTGCGCAAGGTGCAGGAGACCCTGGCCAGATTAGCCTGATACCACCCCACCCCCAAGTTTGACTTGCCACTCAGTGATGCCGGATTATTGGGCTAAGCGAACTTCCTGATGGAATGGTATTGGAATTGCGCGATACCATTCTTTATCTGGGATCAATTCCAAATAATCTGCTACATATCCATCTTAGTTATAACCATATGTTTTTATATGGTTTATTGATTAATGGCACAAACATTATCCTAACGCTGTTTAAAATGCGCCATGGCAGCCACAGATATGGCAAAATAATGCCATTGCTTATCAACCAGACTCAGAAGATGAACAGGATCAAGAAACGCTTTGTGGCCGGTGCCAAATGTCCCAAATGTCAGGCTCAGGACAGCATAGTGCTGTTCAAGGAGAACGGCATAGAAACGGTCGAGTGCGTCGAGTGTGATTACCGCGAGCAGCAGACCGATGACAAGGTCAGTGACAAGGCGACCGGTGAAGTGATAGGCCTGTTCAAACCTGAATAATATTCTTTAAAACCCGCAGCGGATCCCGCTTTCTTTACCGGCCCTTCAATTGCCAAGGGTGGGGCTTTCCATTAATTTAAGGGTTTTGCTGTATTGAGGCGGTTTGCCCGCCTGTTGCCGCGAGTGCCGGTGCCTCTGGCCTTTTGGCGCTTGCTGTCTGCATAAGGATTTATATGCCAAGCTTGATTCGAATAGTGCTGATCGACACCCATCTGCCGGGCGTGGTGGAGCTGAAGCTCGATGGACATACCAATATCTGTGGTACCAACGCCTCGGGCAAGACCACGTTGCAGCGTCTGGTGCCTGTATTTTACGGTGAATACCCCAGCCGGGTCGTGCCTTCGACCCGTGACAGCTTCGAGCGCTGGTATCTGCCCAGAGAATCCAGCTATATCATTTACGAATACCAAAAGAGTGATGGCTTGCTGTATCAGGCGGTGCTGGCCTCGGCCGGCGACGGCAAAGGGGTCAACTATCGCTTTATCGCCAAGGGATTTGAACTGGAAGACTATATCAAGTCCCAAAACGGCGACACTATTTTGTGCCATACCATGGCCGAACTGGGCCGCGAGATGAAACGCGCTGGAGTGAACCATACCAAGCTTTTGAATACCCGAGAGTTTCGCGCCATCATCCAGAATGACCGTACCTTGCTCAACACAGGCACCAGCCGCACTGAGCTGCGCAGCTATGCCCGTTTGTTCTCTCTGTGCGAGGCCGACCATTCACTGCGCCATATCGAAAAACTGGCCAAGGCGGTGCATTCCAAAGAAGGCAAAATGGAAACGGTCAAGTCGATGATCGCCGCCATTTTGGAAGAGGATGGCGTTAACCCGCCGGCATCAAGGCTCAATCCACAACGAGTCGAGGCCTGGATCCGCGAGAGTCAGCTGATCGCCGGGTTCGAGCAGATCCGTCCCGAATTTGACAAGCTGGAGCAGGAGTTCAACGAACTGCTGTCGGCCGAACTGCGTCTTGGCAGCCTGGCCAAGGGTTATCGCAATGACGAAGTGCTGGAGGCCCAGCGTCAGGAGCAAAATCAGACCCTGTCGCGGGAGCTGAACTTCCGTCTCAAGGCATTGGACGATGAGTGGAAAGAGCAGCGCGACGAGCTTAACCAGGAGCTGTCTGCCGCCAAGGGAGATGTCGCCAAGCTGGAGTATGAACTCGACGCCATCGAAAACCAGCATGCGGCGTTTCTCGATGCCGATATCGAACAGGCCAAGGCCAATCTGGAACAGCTGCCGCTGTGGCGTAGCGATCTTGAGAACCTCAGCGAAAGACACAAGCTGCAGACAGAGAAGCACCAGGACATAGAAGCCGCCTATAACGCCCGTCGCAGCAAGATTGGCGAACAGCTCAATAAGGAGCTGGAAAAGCTGCAGCAGGAGCTGGATAAGCAACGCGAGGCCCGCGACAAGCAGCGTGAAGTGGCCCGAGAAGACTTGGCGCGCCTCGATGCCGAATTCCGTGAGCAGCAGGAAAACGGCAAGGCCAAATTCCAGGAGCAGGAGTACCAGCTCAAGCTCAATGCGGCCGAGCTCAAGCTGCAGGTCGACAGCGTGACTTATACCGAGGAGGAGAAGCTCAGCCTGGCGGTGTTCGACGAGCGTATCGACCGTGCCGATGCCGAGCAGGAGGCCGCCAACGCCAAGGTGGAGCGGCTGATGAGCGAAGAGCGCAAGCAGCGCTCACTCAGGGATCAGGCCAGCGAATCACTCAGAATTGCCGCGCTCAGAGTCACGGAGCGCCAGGGCGATCTGGACGATCTCAAACACATGCTGTTCCCCCAGTCCCATACCTTACTGGAGTTCCTGCGAAAAGAAGTGCCGGGTTGGGAGCAGCACCTGGGTAAGGTGGTACATCCCGACTTGCTGCACCGCACCGACTTGCACCCGAATGTCGGCGCCGAAAGCGACAGCCTTTTTGGGATCTCATTGGATCTCAAGGCGCTGGAGATCCCCGAATACGCCAGTTCAGAGCCTGAGCTGAGGGCCAAGCTGGCCAAGGCCGAAGATGCGCTGCAAAACGCCTATGGGCTGCAGGAAGAAGCGGAAGAGCGACTGGTGCAGGCCAACGAAGCGCTGGATAAACTGAGCCGTGAGCTGACCTTTGCCCGCACGGCATACAAGAATCTGCGTGACGATTTGCGGCGTCTGTTCGAGGAGCGCCGCACTGTGCAGGAGCAGATTAACAAGGCGTTGGCTGAGCGTAAGGCGCAGGCCGGTAAACGCCTGACGCTGCTGGATCAGGAGATGAAACAGCTGCGCAACCAGCACCTGGAATGGCTGGAGGAACTCAAAGAGCAGGCACTGGATGCCAGAATGGAAAAGAATGCCTACTGGCAGGAAGTGGTCGGCGCGCTGGAGCAGCATCTGGAGCAGCTCAAGGAGAGCATCAATCAGCGTCGCAGTCGTGCCAAAGAGGAGCAAAAAGCCTGCGAGCAGTGGTACAAGAACGAGCTTAAATCCCGCGGGGTGGATGAAGACAAAATTCTCGCCCTCAAGCGGGAGATCCGTGAGCTGGAAGGTGCCATTGCCGCTGCCGAGCAGCGCCGCAGTGAAGTGCTGCGCTATGACGACTGGTATCAGCATACCTGGCTGGTGCGTAAACCCAAGCTGGTGACCGACCTGGGCGAAGTCAAGCGCGCCGCTTCCGAGTTGGATCAGCAATTGAAAACCAAGGCCAACGAAGTCAAACATGCCCGCCAGCAACTGGAGCAACAAAGGCGCCAGTCCGATGCCGCGCAGGTAGAGGCCTCGGAAAACCTCACCAAGTTGCGCGCCTTGCTGCGTAAGCTGGCCGAGCTGAAATTGCCGCGTAACGATGAAGAGCCCCAGGGCAGCCTGGGTGAACGTCTGCGTCAGGGCGAGGAGCTGTTGCTCAAACGGGAGCATCTGCTGGGTTCGGTCAGGCAGTATGTGGATCATTTCGATCAGGTGATTGCCAGCAAGTCAGGCTCCAGCCTATCCGAGTTCTGGGAAAAGGCCCGTGAGGAGTCCAGCTCAGTCAATGACAAGGGCATTCGCCTGCTGGATTACCGCAAGTTGGTGCCGCATCTGGCCCAACTGCTCAATGTGATGGTGCCGCAGTCGATTACCGCGCTGCGTGAACAGGGCCGGATCTTCGGTGTCGACCTGACTGCCTTCTACGATGTTTTGGCCGATATCGACCGCCGTATTGCCTCCCAAAGTGCCCGTATTACCCGCGAAGTCGGGGAGGAGCTGTTCCTTGAAGGCGTCTCCGAATCTGCGGTCAGGATCCGCTCGCGGATCAGCGAACTGGAGTTCTGGCCGGAGCTTGAGCAGTTCGTCAAGGCGTTCCGCGCCTGGAAGGCCGAAGGCTTCACCGGCCTGCCGGATGAGCACTATACCAACAGCATGCGCCGGGCCCTGGATATCATAGGCCGCTCGGCCCTGACCGGCGGTATCGCCAAGCTGCTGGAGATTGAGCTGCGCCTCAAGGAGGGCAACTCGGATCTGGTGATCCGCACCGACCGTCAGCTCAACGAGTCATCCAGTCATGGTATGGCTTATCTGATCCTCTGTAAGTTCCTGCTGGCCTTTACCCGCTTGCTGCGGGGCAAGGCGGATGTCACTGTGCACTGGCCGATTGATGAGCTGGGCACCTTGCACCACGCTAACGTGAAGAAGATCTTCGATGCCTGTGAAAACAACAATATCAGCGTGTTGGGTGCTTTCCCCAACCCTGAGTCCGAGGTACTGAATTTGTTTGCCAACCGCTACATCATCAATAAGCAGACCAAGCGACTGCAGGTGGTTAAACCCAAGGTCGATCCCATAGCGCAAAAGCTCTCTGAGCGCTTGGCCAGGGAGGCGGTGTAATGAGCGAACTGCAAAGCACTATCGTCGGCTCTGGCGCCCTGATTGAGCGCCTGCTCAAGGGTGAATTTATCTGCCGCACCACGGATGAGGAAGGTTGGCGCTCACTCAAGAGCCCGGCCACCCGTGACAGAGTCGAGGCCTATCTCAACCAAATCAACCGCACTGTGGCCCAGGCCGCCGAGGGCGAAGTCTTCTTCTGTGGTTATCTGCAGTTGGGGGAGGACGAGCGTAAAGTGATTTCGGCGCAGTTTCGCGATATCTGCCAGGCGTTGATCCCCATGGTGGAATGGCTGGTATTGGTGCAGGAAGCCAGCGGCCAGGACGCGCCCCTGACCGAAGGCGCGGCGGTGCGGCTTACCGAATTGCAGAGCCGCATTGAGGATACGCCGGCGTTTCGCGAGCAACTGGCCAAGCTGAGCCAGTATCGCTTGTTCGGCTCCAGCTCAAGCAGTGTCGATGGCCAGATCAAACTGGTTTTCAAGCGCTTGCAGGAGCTGGGTTATCTGGTGCGGCCAAATCCGGAAAAACAGATCTATATCGCCACCGGCAAGCTGGATTACCTCTACGAAGTGATCCGTTTTATCGATGAAACCGAAGGCCTCAGTCTGGAGGCTCAGGCTGAAACCGCCACCCAGAGGGATCTGATATGAGCAGCAACCTGCATCAGGCCGGGGTCAAGCTGCTGAGGCTGCTTGGGCGTAACGCCGAACTGGTGATGGACGCCTATCTCTCCGGTAGCTTGGATGAGACCCAGCAGGAACCTGCGCTGCTGAAGAAGCTTACCGACAACGGCATTCTCTGGCGTCCCGAGCCGGACGAACCGCTCAGGTTGTCGCGTAATGTCAGGGCCCTGCTGGAAGAGGGCCTCAAGGATGAGCGTAACCGCCAGATCAACGCCAACGTCGGTTCGGCCCTGGCCACCATCAAGACCTTGGCCAATCACTACCGTGAGGCGCGCGCCAGTGTGGATTACAGCGCCGCCGAGGCCTATCTGGCGGACTTGACCGAACACGTATTCAGCTTCACCGAGAGCCTGCGTTACTCCATTCGTGTGCTCTGGGGACGGATCAATAACGAGTTCGGTTATGTAGGTTCAATTAACGCCAAGATCCGTGAAAACGAGCTGGCCCAGAGCCAGGTATCGGAACTGCTTAACGGCCTGGAGCTGTTTGAGTTTACCGAGCTTGGCGAAATTGCCGGTGATATCCGTGAGCTGCGCCGCCTGCTGGTGACCATGCTGCAGGATACCCTCAGCGATTGCACCCAGGAGCTGAGCGTGGTGCAGGGGCGTCTGCTGGAGTTGCTGGGACGCTTCAGGCAGATCCGCGGTCGTACCCGTTTGCTCAAAGGTTGGTTGCTGTACACAGATTTGCACCCCGACTATCAGGTGGCCGACCATGTGGCGCACAAGCAGGTGCCCGTGCTGTTCAATCATGCCGAGCCCTTGCTGGCACCGGCATCAGTGGATGTGAACAACAGCGGTCAGGAACTGCAATTGATGGAGATGGTGGCCCGTATCAAGGCTATCAGTCGTGACCATCTGCCCAAGAGGTTGCAGGAGCACGACGTGCCGGTTGCGGTTAGTCCTCAGGAAGACTTTGATATGCCGGATAACCCGCTCAAAGAGGCAGTGGATGAGTACTTCTGCGCCGTCATTGACTCGGGCCGCAACACTTCGGCGCTGGAATATCTGCAGCAGCAACAGCTGTCCTGGGATCCGGAAAGCTGGCTCTATCAGGTGATAGGTGGCTTCGAAGGGCTCAGTGAAGAGCACAAGCGCTTCTTTGCCCTGGAGCCTTTGGGTGAACCCCATCCGCTTTATTCGGGTAATTTCATTATCCGCGACGTGGAAGTGGGGCTGAGATAAGCCCAGCTGAGAATGTGATCCGGCGCCGGTTTTTCCCTCTGCCATACCGGCTTTACATTGGTAAAACTCAAGGCGAGACAAGATGACCAATATGGTTGTTTTGTCTCGCAAACTTGTTAATTTTTCTTATTATTCCACCTTACTGATGACTCTGGCTGCACTGCCCTTGCGTCTGCGGCTTTGTTGCGGTGCCAGGGGGCGCCACTTATAATGCTTCGGCCCGCCAGCGGGCAGCTCATTGACTCGTCTGTTAATCAAACGTAAGGAATCGAATAATGCAGAGACGCAATTTTTTAAAAACTGCGGCTATTTTGTCGACGGCCGGTATCATCAGCCCTGTGATGGCGGCCACATCGAAGACCAAGGCCGTCGAGCATTATTCCGCTGACGGCCGCAGACACTTCACCCTGACTCAAGATTACCAACTGATCGCACCCGAGGGCTCAGAGGGCGTGGTCAAGTTGTGGATCCCGCTGGTGGAAGACACTCAGTTTCAGCAAGTTCGTAAGTTGAACTTCAAAGGCAATTTCCAGGACGCCTATATCACTGCCGATAACAGTTATGGTGCCAAGACACTGTTTGCCACCTGGCCTGATGCCAAAGGCAAGATGGAGCTGCAGTTGGTGATGGAGCTGGAAACCCTCGACTGGGAACCGCTGAAAAACGGTGAACTCGAGCATTATCGCGCCCCAAAAACTATCCAGTACCCGGTGGATGTGGAGCGCTATCTGCTGCCTACCAAGCATATGCCCATTGATGGCATAGTGAAGCAGACTGCAGACAAGATTGTTGGCAAGGAAACCGATCCACTGAAAAAGGCCCGCCTTATCTACAACTGGGTCAGCGCCAATATGTTCCGCGACAATGACGTTATCGGCTGCGGCACGGGTGATGTGGCCACTATTCTCGAGAGCGGCAAACTGGGGGGTAAGTGTACTGATATCAACTCGGTATTTGTGGCCTTGGCTCGCGCCGCCGGTATTCCGGCGCGGGAGATGTTCGGGATCCGGGTCGGACAGGCTATTAAGATGGGCAAATACTCCAAGAAAGCTTTCGGTAGCAGTGATGCCAATGGCCTGGCCAAGGTCAGTGGTGGTCAGCACTGCCGTGCCATGTTCTATCTGGCGGGTTACGGTTGGTTGCCGGCCGACCCTGCGGATGTGACCAAGATGCGTTTGACCGAGAACAAGCAACACCAGGATCCCGATGTGCAGGCGGTCAACGACTATCTGTTCGGTAACTGGGAAATGAACTGGGTTGGTTTCAACTTCGGTCGTGACTTTGATCTGGCGCCCATGGCCGAGCAGACGCCGCTGAACAACTTTGGCTATCCTTATGCCGAAGTGGATGGCGACCCTGTGAACTACTATGACCCTAAAGTTTTCGCCTATGATTTCCAGTCAACAGAACAGCTCTAAGGGGTTTTTGGCGACACTGGCAGCAGCCGTTGTTGCCGCTGTCGCCTCCAGTCTGTGCTGTATTGGGCCGCTGATCTATCTGGTGTTTGGAGTATCGGCAGCCTCGCTGTCGGGCATTGAACAGCTCGGCTGGCTGCAA
The DNA here is from genome assembly GCF_007636515.1 of Shewanella sp. MSW. Taxonomy (NCBI): domain Bacteria; kingdom Pseudomonadati; phylum Pseudomonadota; class Gammaproteobacteria; order Alteromonadales; family Shewanellaceae; genus Shewanella; species Shewanella sp. MSW. The sequence goes on along the minus strand of NZ_LVDR01000003.1, from coordinate 304,285 downwards.
GTGCCCATGCTGGCGCTGTCGACTCTGTTGATCCTGCTGGGCTTTTGGCGTTTGTATTTTTCCAAAAGGCCTCTGTGCACCGCGACCATGAGCCGCACCAGAATGTTGCTGCTCTACTGGCTGGCCGTGCCTGTGGTATTGGCATTTCAACTTTACCCTTTTGTATTACCTTGGCTGTTAGAGGTGTTTGAATGAGAAGCTTGTTACTGGTTTTACTGCTGCTGTGCACGCCGTTTGCCTGGGCGGGAAATCTGGTGGTCACCCTGGATGTTAAAGGCATGACCTGCCCTTTGTGTGTCACGGTAATCAACAAGGCGCTGCGCAAGACAGAGGGCGTGATTAAGGCCAAGTCCTCGCTCAAGACCCAACAGGCCAGAGTGATAGTGCCTGAAGGCTTTGATATGGATGCGTTGATAAAGGCGGTGGATGAAACCGGCTATAAGGGCAGTATCAATAAGATAGAACCAGAGGCCTAAGGACTATGAATTAAGATCTAAGACCTGGTTCATTTAATAGATTCAGCTTGAACCAAAGCTCTGTCCAAAAAAGCGTGCTTTAAGCACGCTTTTTTGATGGATTCAGGCCTTGAGCAATTCCCGGCACAGTTTGACGAAGTCAGAAGAGGTGATTATGCCCTGCACCTTGTTGTGCTCGTCCACAACCGGCAGACAGCCATGCTTGTTGGCAATAAAATAATCCACCACTTGAGTCAGCGGCGCATCGGCCATGAGTGGTTCAAAGTCGGTTTCAATCAAGTCGGCTATCAGGGTGCCGCGTTCCTTTCGTTCCAGCGCCCCCTGGCCGTAGCGGGTCAGCAGATTGACTACTGTGGCAATCATCTTCTTATGGGTAAGTATTCCAACCAGAGTGCCGCTGGTTTCTGAGATCACCGGCAGATGGCGTACGCCGCGGGAATGCATTAGTTGGTGGGCGTCCTTGACGCTGGCGCCATCACTGATACACACCACCTGGGTACTCATGATGTCTTTGACTTTCATTGTTTTGTTCCTTCAGCAGGGCCCTGATAGGGCTAATTATCTGTCCTGTAAGGCATTTTGCCCCCTGTTATCAATGTCTGCAAGTTAAGGGGCTTAAAGCGGGCATCATTTTATTTAACTTACTGAATTCATTTGAATACCAATAGGTATTTACCTGGTTGTCACAATTGTGCAATAGTTTGACTTCACAATCTGGACATCCGACCTCATACCAGCATGATGAAGCGTTTTTAAAGGAATAATAACAATGACCCGTAACTTCTCCCGTCGTGACTTTATTGCCCTCTCAGCCAAAGGTGTTGGCGCTGCCGTGCTTTCATACGGCCTGATGGGCTGCTCCAGTGACAATGATGACAATACAGTCGCCGCCGATTTTCTTCATGGTGTCGCCAGCGGTGATCCCACTCAGGATGCCGTGATTATCTGGACCCGGGTAACGCCGCAAACGGCGGGGGATGTCAGAGTATCCTGGCAGGTGTCCCGTGATGGTGCCTTCAGCGACTTGGTGACCACAGGTGAAATGGTGACCAATGCCGAGCGTGACTACACGGTTAAAGTCGATGCCATAGGGCTGGAGAGCGGCAGCCGCTACTTCTATCGTTTTATGACGGGTGACAAGACATCCACGGTCGGTATGACCAAGACCCTGCCCGAGGGCGCGGTCGATTCGGTTAAACTGGCGGTGATGTCCTGCGCCAATTTCCCGGCCGGTTACTTCAATGTCTATGAACTGGCGGCGCAGCGGGACGATCTCGACGCCATGCTGCACTTGGGCGACTATATCTATGAATATGGCCGTGGTGGCTATGCCAGTGAACATGCCGCCGAGCTGGGCCGGGAGGTGTTGCCGGCGGGAGAGCTGCTGTCCTTGAGCGATTACCGTAGCCGCTATGGTCAGTATCGCGGCGATGCCAGTTTGCAGAAGCTGCACGCCAAGCTGCCGTTTATTACCGTCTGGGACGATCACGAAGTGGCCAACGACACCTGGAAGGATGGTGCCGAAAACCATAACCAAGGGGAGGGGGATTTCGATGCCCGTAAACAGGCGGCATTGCAGGCTTACTTCGAATGGCTGCCTATCCGCCCATGGCGCGAGGGCAATCATGAAGAGATCTACCGCAGTTTCAGCTTCGGCGATCTGCTGGATCTGCATATGCTGGATACCCGGGTGTTGGCCCGTGATAAACAGTTGGACTATGGTAACTATCTGGATCCGGCTACCGGCGCTTTCAACGATAAGCAGTTTCTCGCCGACGTGACCGACACTCAGCGTACGCTTCTGGGCCAGACCCAACTGCTGTGGCTGCAGGGGAAACTGTTGCAATCCAGCGCCAAGTGGCAGCTTTTGGGGCAGCAGATTCTGATGGGGCGGATGATGTTGCCGGCGGCGATAGCCACTCAGCAGCTGTCTATTCCGCAGTTTGCCGAGTTGGCGGCATTGGCCCAGTTGGCGGCTCGTGCTCAGGCCGGCGATCCGACTCTGACCCAAGCGGAACTGACCTATCTGGCTGCCAACCAAGCTAAACTGACGCCGGAAGTGCTGGCACTGTTGCAACTGCCGTCGATTCCTTACAACCTGGATGCCTGGGATGGCTATGCCTATGAACGTGAAGTTGTGCTGGCCACTGCCAGGGCCTCGGGTAAAAACCTGGTGGTGATTGCCGGTGATACCCACAATGCCTGGGCCAATGATCTCAAGGACAAAGATGGCAACATGGTTGGGGTTGAGTTTGCCACCAGTTCGGTTTCCTCCCCTGGGCTTGAGTACTACCTCAACCTGCCACCAGAGCAGATCCCGGCGACAGAGGCGGCCGTTGTAGGGCTGGTGGATGACCTTAAATACGCCAACCTGTTGAACCGGGGTTATATGACGCTGACCTTCAGCAGCGAAGAGGTGGTCAGCGAGTGGTTCTATGTGGACAGCATTCTGAGCAAAGATTTCACTGAAGCAGAGGAGCGCCGTGCCATTGCCCGCTCCTTGGATGGAAAGCCGGGGATCTTGCTTGGCTGATAATTGACTTATATTTTTACCAGCCGATCCACGGTGAGTTTGGATGAAATTGTTCAGCCATGACAAGGCGTTTTCTGGCATAACCTAGGTTTCCATAGGTTATGCCAAGGTCAATTAACCACTGACAGGCGGAAAATCCAAAATAGCGGTGGCGACATTGAAGTAGACGATGACACCTATGATATCGGCTATCGAAGTCACCAGCGGCGCGCTGGCCGAGGCCGGATCCAACTTGAACTTGCTCAGCAAGAAGGGCAGGGACATGCCTATCAGGCTGCCGATAATCACCACAAGTTGCATGGTCAGAGCGACCACCAGGGCGATATCGCCGCCACGCCAATAACCCAGGGTAAATACCGCAATCGCCATGGTGGCACCCAGTAAACCGGCCACAAACAGCTCTTTGCCTAGCAGCGACAGCCAGTCTTTGAGGACGACCTCCCCGGTGGCCAGTGCCCTGACCATCAAGGTGGCAGACTGCGAACCGGCGTTGCCGCTGCTGCCGATGAGCAGTGGCAAGAAGAACACCAGAGCAACATAGGCTGTGATGGTATCTTCAAAGTAGGCGATCCCAGTGCCGGATAACACATTGCCGAACACCAGCAATACCAGCCAAAAGACTCGCTTACGATAAAGCATGCCAATGCTGGCTTCCTTAAAAGAGCAGGCCAATTGACCCACGGCGCCGTGTTTGTTGAATTCGGCATCGGCCTGGGCACTGGCTACATCCATGGCATCATCATAAGTGACTATACCGACCAGTTGGTCTTTGCCGTTGACTACCGGCAGCGCCAGCAGGTCATAGTGGGCTATCATCTGCGCCGCTTCTTCTTTGAAGGCTTCCGCTTCTATGGCAATGGTCTGCTCTTTCATAAACTCTTTCACCAACGCCTTGGGCGGCGCGATGATGAGCTGACGCAGTGACACATTGCCTATCAGGCGGCCGCGCTCATCCACCACATAGGTCTGGTAGATGGTTTCCAGATCTGCGGCCACTTTCCTCAGGCTGTCTATGGCCTCTTCCGCGGTTTGATTGACCCGCAGCAGGGCATAGTCAGAGGTCATAATGGAGCCGACCTTGGAGTCATCATAGGCCGCCAGGGTACGCATATCCTCGCGCTCCGCCTTGGCTAGAGTGGGCAGCAGCAGGGCCTGCTGCTCAATCTCCAACTCGTTATAGAGATCGGCGCGCTCATCTGCTGCCATCTCCATGATAATTTTCCCAAGGGTTTGATGATCCAGCACTTCTGCCAGCAGCTTTTGCTGCTGATGGGGTAGATACCGCAGCAGCGCCGCCGCGGTTTTGGGCTGGCACAGGGTCAGTATTGAGGCCGTTTGCTGGCAGTCGAAGGTCGGCAGCACGGCGGCTATGTCCGCAGGATGAAGCTCAGATGCCAGCATCTGCATCGCCTTGGCGTCTTTGTTGGTCAGGATCAGATGCAGGTTGAGTATGATGTTGTTGCTGTTCATAGGTCATTCTCCCAATGAGCTATCAAGAAAAGAAAAGTTGTAGGCCGGCACCAAATTGGCGGGCGCCACCGCCATACTGATTGCCATAACCCAGTTGCCACTGCCAACGGGCGTTGGGTTGGTTTTGCCAGAGTAGCTGGTAGCCATAGTCGCCTTGGCCCAGATGCTGGTTTTCAAACAGCAGGGTGTGTTGCTGTACTTTGAAGCCGGCTCCCAGGCCAAAAATCATCGCCGGGCCTTCACCCGACTCCAGGCTCAGCCCTAAGTTATTGCGCACAAAGAAGCCTTGGGTGGCAATCGGCAGATCGCTACTGACCAGGGCGTGGCCCTGCCAGCCATCTCTGTGATGACGCCCCAGCTCCAGTGCCAGAGCCTGAGTCTGAACCTGGGATAAGCCGTTTGTTGCCAGCGGTTGTTTGTAGCCCAGCTGCCAGCCGCGGCTCTCATGTCTGTCCCAGGGGGCATCCCGGTTGTCTGTTTGCAGTTCCAGCGCCAATTCGCCGCCAAAGACGGTTTGGTTGAGCCCCAGGGCAAAGCCGTTGTTGCCTGTATGCCGCTGCCAGTCGATTGCCAGCTCAGTTACTGTGGCGATATCGGGGTCTTCCAGCAACTGAATGCCGGCATGCAGTTGTCCGTGCCAGAGCAGGCCGCCCAGCAGCCAAGTGGTATATCTGAGTGTCATGTTTGTTCCTCCTGTGTGGGGGAACACTCAAGGTCGTAGATGGGGCAGCAAGGCTGTCCTAAGTAAAAACCTTTGTGGTTGCATTAGTTTGCAGCCACAGGAGAACACTGCGGCATACGTGAGCATGTCAAGCTCAACAAGGTTTTTATGGGGAGTAACGGAAAAAGGATTCTTTAATACGCTACTGCCAGGCTCGGCAGTAGTTTGCGAAGCTGCAGACTAGTGCCGGGCAAATAATCCTGTCTGACTGACAGGGCATCTACTGTCACCTATGTGTGTGTCCACAGTGGGTCTCCGTATGGTTAATTAAGCGGCGATTGTATGGTTGCAAGCAAACAAGTCAAGAGGGAGATTGAAAAAGCGCGTTAAACAGGGTTGTTTAGCCACAAATAACGGCTTTTTGTTGTTTGTTTGTTGTGCTATTGGGCGCCATTGGGGGGAATGGGTAGCCGGGAAGTTGTTTTTTGGGGGGCTATTGGACAAATCCCAGCAGCGGCTTAATATCAACACTATTACTCAGTAGGGTTACCGGAGCCGCAGCGCTTTTCATGTCTTCCAATATCCGTATCGCCAGCCTGAATCTGTTCAATTTTGCCATGCCGCCGCTGGCGTTTCATGAGTTCAACAACATCTATACCCAAGGACAGTGGCAACAAAAGTGCGACTGGATAGCCCGCTGGCTGCAGCAAGCACAGCCAGATCTGGTGGGCTGGCAGGAGGTATTCAGCCCCGAGCCGCTGCGTGAATTGTGTCAGGCTGCCGGTCTTGCCCACTTTGCGCTGGTGGATTCGCCGGTCGTAGAAGGCTTTATTGCCCGCAAGAGTGTAGTAGCTCTGGCAAGCCGTTATCCAATCGTTTCCCTGGCGGCGGTGGCGCTGGATGCCGAACTGGCATTTTCACTGGGGCTCAAGGATGAGTTTCAAAGCAGTCGTCAGATATTGAGAGCCACCTTGATGCTGCCTGGGATCGGCCACTGTGATACCTATGTGGTGCATTTCAAATCACCACGCAATAAGTTGCCCAAGGGCGCGGTCGAGCAGCAAGGTGCCGCCGGGCTGCTGGCCGAGAGTGCGCTGGGCCGCTGGTCAGCCACTTTGCAGCGTGGCAGTGAGGCGATGTTGTTGTATCAGGCGATACTCAAGCGGCGCCAGCAAAGCGGCAACGCTGTGGTACTGATGGGGGATTTTAACGCCGGCATAGACTCCAGTGAACTCAAGGGGCTGTTGGTGGGTGCCGGGCAGCTCTATAACGGGGATATTCGCGCCGCGGGCCTTTACGGCCTGCCCGATGAAAGGCTGAAACTGCAGCTGGCGCATTTTCAGCTGTTTGACGCCTGGCAGCTCTGGCGAGAAGCTTCTGAGCAAAGTGGCGAGCGAGTGACAGTGACTCGGCCCGTGACCCATTTTCACGGCTCTCAAGGCGGGGTGATCGACTATCTGTTGTTGAGTCAGGAGTTTGATGCCCGTAGCCAGCATAGCCTGGCTGAAGTGGTGGATTACCGGGTTTATGACAGTCACCTGCTGCGGCCGCAGTTTGAGCTGGATGCCCAGGCGAGCGACCATACACCGATTTTGGCAGAAGTCTGTTTACGCCATCCCTGATTAGGGCGTGATTTGGTCAGCTTCTGGTTTTTAACTGGCTCAGAATGATTTCGTTGCTGCCTGCTTATTGGGTTTGGGAATTTACAGCCGATGCGCCCACCCTTTACTCGCCGAAGAAAAGGGGCTTAAATGCGGCAAGGCCTTTTAAGTAAATCAGGAACAGAGGATGTTTAAGAAATTGCTCGCTGCAGTTGGCGTTGGCGGCGCCAGTGTCGATACCCGCTTACTCAATGCCAACCTGCAACCAGGGCAAACCTTCGAAGCCCGAATCGTGCTCAAGGGCGGCGAGGTAAGCCAGAGTATTGCCGGCCTGGAGCTGGCCCTTATGACTCGGGTTAAGGTCAGTGATGGCGACAGCAGTCATTTTATCAATCATTGTCTGGCCAGCTGGCGTATCAGCGAAGGCTTTGAACTTCAGGCCGGAGAGGTGAGAGAACTGCCTTTCATCGGTCAGTTGCATCCTGAGACCCCATTTACCGAGTTGCCGGTGCGTAACAATCAATGCCGGGTCTGGCTGCAAACCGGGCTGGCGATAGATTACGCTATAGATCCGGGCGATCAGGATCTGCTGCAGATCCAGCCTACCCAGCTGTTGCTGCACCTGCTGCAGGCCATGGAAGAGTTGGGCTTTGTCCTTAAAAAAGCCGATGTCGAGCAAGGCTATATCAACACCTCTGGGTTTCGCAGTGGTTCAGGTTGCTATCAGGAGTTGGAGTTTGTGCCCGCAGGGCTTGGGATCTGCCTTTTGCGTGAAGTGGAGCTCACCCTGGTACCTGCCGGAAAGCAAACCCATATCTTGCTGGAGCTGGACCGGGCTTTTCGCGGCGATGGCTATCTGAGTCTGACCTTGGATAATCAGGCCGATTATCCTCAGGTATTGGCCGCGTTGCGACCTCATCTGACTTGAATCGGTTTAATGTCGTCCCCCTATTTCACAGTGTGCGGCGATAACGCCGCTTGAGAGGAGAATCCTATGTTGATTGCATGTCCCCAGTGCGCTGGAATGAACCGGGTGCCGGAAGAACGCCTGTCTCAAGGCCCTAAGTGCGGCCATTGTAAGCAGCCTTTGTTTCAAGGCCTTCCAGTAGAACTGACTGATGCCAACTTTGCCAACCATGCCCATAAGTCAGAGCTGCCGCTGGTGGTGGATTTCTGGGCCGGCTGGTGTGGACCCTGCAAACAGTTTGCTCCCATATTCGAGCAGAGCGCTGCCGAATTGGAGCCGGAGTTTCGGTTCGGTAAGCTGGATACCGAGGCTCAGCAGGCATTGGCGGCCCAGTATGGGATCCGCTCCATTCCGACCATAATGCTGTTCAAAAATGGCCGAATGATAGCCCAGCAGGCCGGTGCCATGCCCAAACAGGCATTTCAGCAATGGCTCAAGAGTCAGCCTGCTTGAGGCTAGATAGCAACAAAGCCTTGGTAGTGTTGGTGCATGGCTTCAATAAAGATGAACGTGATATGGGGTTTCTGGCCCAAGGCTTGGCTCGGCAATACAGGATCCTGTGCCCCAGATTACCCACCCGTTTCGGCTCACTGCAACAAGCGGTAGTGACCTTGCGCCAGGCGCTGGATGAGCAGAACTGGCAGCAGTATCCCAGGGTGCACTTTGTGGCTCACAGTATGGGAGGCTTAATCGTCCGGCAACTGCTGGCAGAGCAGCTGCCCGGCAATCTGGGCCACAGTGTGTTTATTGCCACGCCCCATGATGGTTCACCGCTGGCGAGCCTGGCCGATAAGCTTCCGGGATATTCCCGGCTATTTCAGCCGTTGCAATCTTTGCTGCCGGGGCAGCGCTGGGCAAGCTGGCGCATGGATAGCCGGGCTCATCTTGGGATCATCGCCGGCAGTGGGACTCAGGATCCCTTGGGCGCCTTGATTGACGGCGAGTCCGATGGCCGGGTACCCCTGGCTTCTACCCGTTGTGATGATGCCAGTGATTGGCTGGTGTTGCCCCTGTGCCATAAGGCCATACATTGGCATCAGGATACGCTGGCGGCGGTACAGAGCTTTCTTGAGTGCGGCCGCTTTGGCGCTGACTCATGAGCGCTGACTAATAAGCTAGGGGTATTAGACTTTGGCTAAGGGGAAATGAGGGCCGCTGAGTTTCTCTGGTGCGCCGGATAAGCTTACAGATTGGAATTTTGGGCCGGGTTCGCACCTGGCAAAATACTCAATTATTATTCACAGAGGGTTTCCTGGCTCACTCAGTTTCAGGTGCACTCAGTTTCAGGTGCACTCAGTTTCAGGTGCACTCAGTTTCAGATGCACTCAGTTTCAAGTGCACTCAGTTTCAGGTGCACTCAGTTTCAAGTGCACTCAGTTTCAGGTGCACTCAGTTTCAAGTGCACTCAGTTTCAGGTGGGCTTATTTATCAGGAGCGAATTTGGCCGCGAAAAAGGGATGGTTTAGGCGACTGACGGCCTGGCTGATAAAACTGTTGTTGGGGCTGATGATACTGTCCCTGCTGATGGTGATTGCCCTTAAGTTTGTTAACCCACCGCTGTGGAGCTGGCGTATTGAACGCTATTGGTTTCCACCGGCGCCGGTAACACAGGTACAGCGCCAGGTGCAGCATCAGTGGCAGCCGCTGACTCAGATATCTGCCAATATGCAGCTGGCGGTGATCGCCAGTGAAGATCAGCGTTTTGCCCTTCATTCCGGTTTTGATCTCAAGGCGATTCAGACTGCCATAGAAGATAAGCTTCAGGGGGAGCGCCTCAGAGGCGCCAGCACCTTGAGCCAGCAAACCGCCAAGAACCTGTTTATGTGGTCTTCGCGTAGCTTTATTCGCAAGGGGGCTGAAGCCTGGTTCACCTTGCTTTTGGAGCTGGTGTTGGATAAGCCCAGGATCCTTGAGTTGTATCTGAATATTGTTGAATTCGGCCCGGGGATCTACGGCGTTGAAGCGGCGGCGCAACACTATTTTCATAAGAACGCCGCTCAGTTGTCGTCCCGCGAGGCGGCCTTGCTGGCCGCCTTGTTACCCAATCCCTGGCAATATCAAATCAATCCGCCCAGTGCTTACATGAACCGCCGCGCCGACTGGATCCAGCAGCAGATGCGGCAATTGGGGCTGCAAACACTTAAAGACCTGGATTGATTTCAATGTCGGTATTTAACCCTTGGTCGCTAGCGCTTGAATTGGCGACGACCCGATTGCGACCACTGTTTTTGGCTTGATAAAGTGCGTGGTCGGCTCGTTTGACGGCCGCTTCTATCGATTCTGTTGCAACTTCAACCTCGGCCACGCCCAAGCTTATGGTGCAACTTATCTTGTCTCCCGTGTCGGCGGTCAGTTGCATAGCTTCGACATTGAGGCGCAGCTGCTCGGCTCGATGCAAGGCTTGGTTTAGTGTGGCTCCCGGCAGCAAGATCACGAACTCTTCGCCGCCGAAACGGGCCGCCATCTCGGCTCCTTGGCAGTGTTGTTTCAATAATTTGGCCAGGGCGACTATCACCCTGTCGCCCAAGTGATGACCAAAGTTGTCGTTGATCTGTTTGAAACTGTCTATATCCAGAATAAGCACAGAGATAGCCTCGCCATTGCGGCCGGCCAGCTTAAGTTGATAGTCGGCCTCAGAATAGAAATAGCGCCGGTTATAGAGTTTGGTCAGAGGGTCGGTGGCCGCCTGGCGTTTAAGCTCTTCCTGCGAGGCGCGAATATCCTCAAGAATTTTGATCCTATAGGAGATGATAAACGCCAGGGTGAGGGCTTCCAGCATAATGCCTATGCCGACTCCATGACTGCTGAGGTAGCTCGGAGAGATCAAGCCCTTGTAGAAGAGCACGGCTATGCCGTTGAAGATTACGAAGAAGCTGTGGCCCACCAGAAAGTATTTCACCAGAGGATTGCCCTTGCGATAGAGGGAGATACTCACAGAGAAGGTTACCAACATCATGACTGCCGCCATACTGCTGGCGGGTTTGAGTGCCGCTGAGATATCAAACAGCCCCCAAATCAGAATGGCAAATAGCAGCAACAACAACAATTGCAACACCTTGTGCTCTGTGGGGTAGAACTGCCTGGTTTCGAAGATAGCCGTCATAAACAGCAGCAGGAAAATCGGCATGGTGAGCAGCGACAGATTGAGCATGAAGACGTTCGAGCCGTAGGCGTTGAACACGCTGGCGACTAGGCCATAGGACAAGGCAATCCACACCAGACCGGAGATTAGGTACAGCGAATAGTAGATGTTCTCTTTCTTGCTGCTGGCGAAATACAGCAGGCAGTTGTAGAACACCAGCGCCAGCAACATACCCACCATGATCGCAATATCATAATGGGTGCTTACCAGAGCTCTTCGCGAATTTTCTCCATCCATCAGTGTCATGGCAAACCATTGATGGGAGTAGGCGTGGCTACGAATATACAAGGTTGTTATCTGATCTGGCGCCAGAGTCAGTGGGTAGACCACTGTGCCCCGATACATAAGTGGGTTGTCGGCGGCCTGTTCAAGATCCAACTGCTCGTGTCGCTGCAGTTGTTGGCCGCTTTCCTCATAGATGTCGATTTGCTGCACATGGTAGGCATGGGGCAGGTGCAACAACAGCGGCTTTTCCTGCGAGAGTCTATTGTGCAGTATCAGCTTGAACCAGGTGACCCTGGCGTTGGTACCCAAAGTGGTGACATTATCGGTTACGCCGAAAGGTTTCTGGCGTGCCTGCTCAAAGCCAAGGTTCTGGCTGTTATCAATAAAATAGCCGATTTTGAACTCTTCGAGCGCGACGCTGTTTTGTTCTATATTAATAACGGGAAGCTTAACCTGCTCTAATGCAAATAGTTTTAGGCTGGTTAGTAGCAAAAACAGGCACAGCAACGCGTATCTCAATTCCATTCAGGTATCCATTTTCCCTGGCGCCGGCATGTCCAGGCGCTTCTTTATTGTTCAATGGTACCCAAGGATAAAAAGTGTCGCCAGCAATACCGCTTGTTATGCGGTTTCTTGTTTGAATGACAGTATCTTGAAGTTTGGAAAATTATTGAGTGATGGATTGATGGTGCCTCTTAGTTGTTGCAGCTTATATTTAGGCTCATTTTTGGCACTAAAAAAGGCGACCCTGAGTCGCCTTCTTGCTTGGATGCCGATTATCGACGATTAACGTGGGCCCGGCTCGGCATAATGGGTCATCCAGTCTTTGACCTGGTTATACCAATAGATGGAGTTGTTGGGCTTCATGATCCAGTGGTTTTCATCGGGGAAATAAATCATCCGCGATTCCACTCCACGGCTTTGCAGGGTGCGGAACAACTCAAAACCTTGCCCCACTGGCACCCGGTAGTCCAGCTGACCATGGCTCACCAGGGTCGGTGTATTGAAACCGGCGGCAAAGTAATGGGGTGAAATCGACTGGTAGATCTCCGGTTTTTCCCAGTAATGGCCGAAGCGGGTGCTGTGCACGGCGAAGTCGGAAGCCATCTGGGAGTACATGTCGTACACGGCGGCATGGATCAACAGCGCCTTGAACGGATGTTTCTGCCCGAGGATGATGGAGGTCAGATAGCCGCCGTAGCTGGCACCACCGGCCACCATGCGATCGCTGTCGATCCAGCTCTTTTGTTCAAACCAGTCGGCTGCCTTGAGGACATCATCCAGAGACTTGTTTTTCCAGTCCGGGTTGATGGCATCGGCAAACTCCTGGCCGAAGCCGCTGGAACCGTGGAAATTGGGCCAGGCGGTGACATAACCCCAGGAGGCAAAGGTCTGGGCGTTCCAGCGATAGTGGAAACCATCACTGATAGCGTTGTGTGGGCCGCCGTGTACCAGCATAAACAGCGGGTACTTCTTGCTGCGATCGAAACCCGGTGGGTAGTGCACCCACATCTGGATATCCTGGTTGTTGTAACCCTTGTAGGTCACAGACTCATAGCTGCCCAGATCCACATCCTTGAGCAGTTCATCATTGAACTGCTCCAGCCTTTGGCCTTTACCGTTCTTGGGATTGATCGCCAGCAGTCGCGCCGGATAAAGGAAGCTGTCGTTGAGGGCAATCAGGGTGCCTTTCTTGCCTATCTGCGGCTGACCATAGTTGGTGTCCTTGGTGATCGCCTTCACTTTGCCGCTTTTGGCATCAATATGATAGATACGGCTGGTGGCGGCATCATCAATGGCGGCGTAGAAGCCTTTACCATCCGGCGTCCAGCTGAACTGAGACACAGATCTGTCCCAATTGGCGGTCAGGGTCTTGAGCTTACGGCTGTGGATATCCAGCAGCATCAGCCTGGAGGTGTCGGCATAGAAACCCGGGATCTTCTGGCGAGTGAAGGCCAGCGTCTTGCCGTCAGGGCTGAAGCTTGGGCGGCTATCGGGCGCTTCGTTGTCCGGTGTCAGGTTTTCTGCCTTGTCTGCGCCTATCTTGCCGAGGAAGATATCCAGCTTGGGATCGACCCGGTTGTCGGAGCCGTAGGCGTTGAAGGCGATCAGTTTCTCATCGGCAGACACATCATAGCTGCCGGCGCTTTGACTCGAACGAGGCAGCTCATGGCCCAGTGTTTGAGTAATGGCTTCTATCTCGCCGCCCTTGGCAGGAATTCGGAACACATGCGCCTGACGGCGTTCATCCAGCCAATGATCGAACTGGGCATAGGGCAGAGCATTCCACTGCTTGGCCGAGGTCTTGTTGTCCTTGTCGGCTTTCAGCTGCTCTTGCATCTGCTTCCAGTCCTGCCCGGGGAAGATATTGCTGATGAAATAGAGATGGTTACCTACCCATTTGATGCCGTACACGCCGGTAGGCACCTCGGTCAGCCGCTGGGCTTCACCCGGGCCATTCATCGGCAGCAGATAGATCTGCCCGGCATCGTCCTCATTGCGCTGGCTGACAAAGGCCAGAGTGTTGCCATCGGGAGAAAATACCGGGTTGCTCACCTTGAGTCCGGCGGCAGTCAGTGGGCGTTGATGTTTGCCATCGGCATCAAAGTACCAAAGTTGGGTCGACCCTTTGTCGGCCTTGACATCATACTCGGTCACGGGGGCGATGATATGCTCGCCGCCGGGCGATACTACCGGGCTGCCGATACGCTTGAGTTGCCACAATAGCTCAACCGACAAGGGCTTGCCCGGCTCTGCCCACGCCGATGCCAGTGGCATCAAGAGGCAGAGTAATAGAGTTCCAACCTTCTTCACGGAAAGTCTCCTTTAGATACAGATAGTTATTATATTTGGCAGCGAAGGCTGCCTCGGGAGTATATCCCCGGATGATGAAAACAAGCTTATCCGGGCACGGTTTGATGGGATTATTTTGTGTAACTTTCTGTTAGCGCTGGTACGGTATCGTGTGAAATTTGGCCGTTTTGTGTGGGGGTTAAGTCAGGTCATTTATAATCAGAGGCTATAAAGAATAATAACTTAATATTTTGTCGTGCTTAAACTAGCGCTTATTATGCGGTAGATTCTCTCTCTATATACCGTTTCCCGTATAAGGTTCCATATGTCTATTGCAGTTATCGCAGCCATTGCGGTATTTCTCGGCGTTCTGTTTATTCTGTTTCACCAACAGCAAAAAGAGCACAAATTATCCCGTCTGGTGCTGATCGGCTTAATCCTCGGCAGTGCCTATGGTTTCCTGATGCAGTCATACTTCGGCGTGGATAGCCCGGTCACTGCAGAGACGCTCAGTTGGATTGCCATAGTCGGCGGTGGCTATGTGGCCTTGCTGAAGATGGTGATCATGCCCCTGGTACTGGTGTCCATGGTCGCGGCAGTGGTCAAGTTGGATAAGGGCGGCTCGCTCGGCAAGATCTCCTCCCTGACCATATTTATTCTGATGGCGACCACGGCCATAGCGGCTTTGATAGGTATTCTGGTCACTTCCATCTCTGGGATTTCTGCCGAGGGGCTGATCGCCGGTAGCCGGGAAACGGCGCAAATGGCAGTATTGGATACCAAGGCGGCTTCGATTGCTGATCTGACTGTACCGCAAATGCTGCTGAGCTTTATTCCGGTAAATCCTTTTGCCGATCTGGCCGGTGCCCGTTCCACTTCCATCATTGCCGTGGTGATTTTCGGTATCCTCCTTGGGATAGCGGCCCGCAAGGTGATGCATGAGAAAGAGCAACTGGAATCGCCCATACGGACCTTTGTTGAAGGTGCACAGGCGATTGTTATGCGCCTGGTGAAGATGATTATGGCGTTGACCCCCTATGGTATTGCCGCGCTGATGGCCAAGGTGGTCGCCTCTTCCAGCGGCGCCGATATGCTCAATTTGTTGGGCTTTATTCTGGCCTCTTACGTCGCCATTCTGCTGATGTTTGTTGTTCACGGCATACTGGTGGCCATGGTAGGCGTCAGCCCGCTGGACTACTTCCGTAAAATTTGGCCCGTGCTGACCTTTGCCTTCTCGTCGCGCAGTTCGGCGGCGACTATTCCATTGAATGTCGAGGCTCAGGTGACCCAGCTGAATGTGCCGCCGGCCATTGCCAATCTGGCGGCCTCGTTCGGCGCTACTATCGGCCAGAACGGCTGCGCCGGTATCTATCCTGCGATGTTGGCTGTCATGGTGGCGCCCAGCATGGGCATAGATCCACTGGACTTGCATTTCATGCTGTCCTTGATTGCCATAGTGACTATCAGTTCTTTCGGGATAGCCGGTGTCGGTGGCGGCGCAACATTTGCGGCGTTAATTGTCCTGCCTGCCATGGGACTGCCGGTGGCCATTGTGGCGCTGCTGATCTCCATCGAGCCGCTGATTGATATGGCGCGTACCGCCTTGAACGTATCCGGCTCCATGACCGCAGGTACCATGACCAGTCGGCTATTGAAGCAAACCACGGAAAACCAGACGGCCGAACAGCAGTAAGTTGCTCCGGCTAACGGCTTGATAAAAAGGATGCTGCGGCATCCTTTTTTAGATTGGCACAGGTAATGAAAATCTTACTTCAAAAGGACATTAACCCGCATCCGCTTATGGAAATAGCATTTAAAATTAATATCTTATAGCTAGATTTTTTTAATTATTTTCTTGGCATTCTCAAAAATGGAGTTGGAGATATGCTCTGGAAAACCCTCCGGTAGATTCGCCCTTACTTGTAAGATTGCCTCAGGTAACGCACCTTTCATTTCATCCATTATTCTTTGCATCTTATCCTGACTAAAATTCACAGCTTTAGCAGTATCTAAGAAGTGACGAGGCAGGATTTTATTGATTTCATACTTCTTGCCTTTTGTGGCTTTCAACCCCATTGCGAGCTTAAGTTGTCTAATATTGAGTCCTTTTCCTCCCAACAATGGGTAGGCAGACAAAATGTCGTAGAATGGGGTGAGTCGATAGCTACCTCCTTTATCAATATAGATAGAAAAGTTTTTAGCATGTCCATCCGTAGCCCCAATGATCCATTGAAATACCTGGAATCTCATGAAGTTATATCGATCTTCAAGTGCATTACTTGAACCCATTAATAACTCCATGATCTGTGCTATACCTGGGCCACCTTGAGATTCATATTTGATGGATGATGGCATACCAAACACTTGGCAAATATCTTCTTGAGGTAAGCGTAGCAAGCCTGCTCTGTCTTTTGTCCAGCGTCGATCAAATCGTTCTACAGCTAAAGCTTTAAGGTTGTCTGTTTTGATTATATTGACGCTGGGAACTGCGAATCCCAGAGCTTTAGCTAGCTCAATGCAAAGATATTCATTTTCTACGCTATCTTTGAGATCCAGTGTCGCGTTAGCTTGTTGTATTTCGCCTATTGGCAGCTTGATAATGTGAGTGGTTGGGGTGTTTCCTTTCGGGATACACCATTGTCCATCAACGAATAAGAGTGCAGTTTTCTCTTGAGCACCTGCCACTGAGATCCTAAAGTCTTCTTCCTCTTTGAGCATCCCGAGGGGAATATCAGACTTGTATGCAGAAAGAATCGCCTCTAGTTTCTTGTCATCCAATACTTCGTAGCTGAGTGGCTCTTTTTTATAGGGGTGTTCGGGAGGAAGTAATGCAATTGCACCAACACTATCCTTTCCGATTGCTTTTAAGAGATCAAATGGTTGTTTGGATGAGGCTTTGTACCTTGCAACGATCCTATCTCTGACTTGTGGGCTGTCTGGTAAGAGATTGTCAAAATAGTTGATAACGGCATCGGAAGTGATAGTCGGTAATTGAAGCTTTAAAGACAGTGACAGTGGGCGAGTCTTCGCATTGGTTATCCAGTCCTTATCATATTGAAAAGTGTGAGCGCCGTTCTTATGCTTCGCCAAGGTGCCAACAAGTTCACCATTCATGTATGCTATTAGCTTTTGCATTACCAACTCTCATCATCATTTTCATTTAGCGAAGTCAGCTGTGTTTTTTCTTGGATACTCAATGTTAGATCCATAGCTTGTACAAGCTTAAAGAAGGTAGAAAGCGTTGTTTTGTTGGGGTTGTTCTCGAAGTTCGAGATCGTCGCTTGCTTTATACCGACTTTTTTCGCTAACTCTGACTGAGTCCAGCCATTCTTTTGGCGTATCAGTAGCATCATATCTGCGAGTTGCTTTGGACTATATATCATTAGTTCCAGCCCTCAATGATTAGAGATGAATTTTAAAGTTATCTCATATCCCCACTAGAGGGTTAGCCTGCATTTATCCCTTTATTGGGATAAATGCTGATTTATACCTACCAGGGGATAAATACTGCTTTATACCTACCAGGGGATAAATACTGCTTTATACCTATCGGGGGATAAATACTGCTTTATACCTATTAGGGTATAAGTGACTAAATATCCGCTATTGAGGATATTTAGTCAATAGAAGTCAGAAGGAACAATGATATTTAGTTGAGTCATAGACTGCTCTAGCATCCTGTTTAGTTTTGATCCGCACTCTTATCCCAAAGGACAAACCCCCAAAGGGGACAAGTTGGATTTTTGTTGTCTCAGACGGTTATAATTCCGCCATCCTCACTTATTGGAGCTCACGCCAAAATGAACAACTGACACCTGATCACCAATCTTTTTTACTTTTCCATTATTAGATTGGCAGGGTCGGTCGGCGTGTTCGCTCAAGTCTTTATTGTTGCAGTCAGTTGGCACTCATTCGCCATATCAGTGCCGCGCTGGCGCTCTTTGACCAGGGCTCTGGCTTGCCTAAGATACACAGCTTGAGTTTGGCATCCATATCGAAGCGCCCGGCGCAAAGCGGCGCTGCTCGCTGACGCAACTGAGCAGTACCCGCTCCACCGGAGGGAAGTCTGATTGCCACTCATGGGAGTATCTGCCTTGGGTAAGAGGTTTAAGCTGCATCTGGGGCCGAAAACCGAGGCTTGGTAGGGGAATTATCCTGCCAATGGCGCAGATGGCAAGCAAGGATTGGTTACAGTAACGGTTTCAGGATTGACCTTTGTCGTCAATCATGGAACCCTATCGGCATTCTTGGGCCATACAGAGCAAAGTGCAGCATGGGGTTTTCACTCGGTGTTAACCGCTTCTCCCTCAGAGACAGGGCGCTGGTGTCATTGATCATCAGTCTGCTGGTGATTCTGCTCTGTTTTGGTCAGCAGCTTTCGCTGTTTGGCTCCTGCCCGCTCAAGGCTCAGCATCAACTGACGCAACTTGGCGTTGATACTGCGCCGACTCACGCCAATGATGCGGGTAAGGCGCAGCTCAATGAAGAGCCCTGCCATCTGTCTTCCCATATGCTGAACCTGCAACCTGTGGTACTGCAACTGGGACTCACGGCCCTGTTGCTGTTTCTGCTGTTGCTCAACTGGCTCGGCAGTACCCGACCTTTCAGTGTTTATCTCTCTCACCCCATAGTCTCCAAACGAAGGCGACACTCAGTGTTGTGCGTGTATCTGGAATGAAAACATCCTGAACTTTTGCCGGTTAACACCGGGTTCTGATGTTTTGTTTTGGAGCTAATTTCATGTATTTAAAAAGAATATGGCATGCCTTCGCGGTATGTCTGATGCTGCTCAGCCAAGTTGCATTGGCAGAGCCGCTGAGCAGTGGCTGGCTCAAGCACCCGGATCATCCTCCGGTTAAGGTGCAACTGACACTGGCCGATGTTGATGCCGGCCAAGTCGGTGAGCTCAACGCCTTGCTGGATGTGGCCCTGAGCGGCGACTGGAAAACCTACTGGCGCGCGCCGGGGGAAGGCGGGATCCCGCCGACTCTGGACTGGTCCGCCTCGGAGAATATTGCCACGGTCGACTGGCACTGGCCCTTGCCGCAGCGCTATGTGTTGCAGGGCATAGAAACTCTGGGTTACAAGGGCGATACCCTGTTTCCACTGACTATTCGCCTCAAGGATCCCGGGCAGCCGTTTCGGCTCAAGGGCACCCTGACCCTGTCTTCCTGCACCAATGTCTGTGTGTTGACCGATTACCCTGTGGAGCTGAGTGGTAAGGCCGCCGGGCTTAAGGCCGATGATGGCTTTTTGCACCAGTGGGGCGAGGCGATGGCCAGGGTGCCACAGGGCAATGGCGGCGCGGTATTGCAGTCGATTGTCTGGGATGAAAAACAGCAGTTGCTGCAACTGGCCATAGAGGCTGCTAGCCCCTGGCAGCAGGCAGATCTGTTTCTGTTCGGCGAGGATGAGACAGTCAGTGAGCTGATCTTCTCCCGGCCGCAGATCCAGACAGATGGCAAACGGCTGACCGCCACTTTCGGGGTCAAACATTGGCTGGGAACGCCGGAGCTGGAGGGCAAGCCGCTGCTGATTCACCTGGCCGACACACACCTTTCGGCCGAACTGAGCGGCGCCATCGCCACAGGGCATGTTGCCAAGCCGCAGCCGAGCCTGCCGCTGTGGAGCCTGTTTCTGATGGCGCTGGCTGGCGGCCTTATTCTCAACATCATGCCTTGCGTATTGCCTGTGCTGGGCATGAAGGTGCACGGGGTCATGATGAGCAGCCAGGGCAGTCGCAGTCAGGTTCGCGGCCATTTTATGGCTTCGGCACTGGGTATTTTGCTGTCCTTCTGGTTGATTGCCGCCGGTCTTAGCTTGCTGAAGTTGTCCGGTCAGTCGCTGGGCTGGGGGATACAGTTCCAGCAGCCCTGGTTTATCGGCTTTATGGTGCTGCTGACCTGGGGCTTCGGCCTCAATCTGCTGGGGGTGTTTGAAATCAACCTGCCTTCCAAGTGGCAAACCCGCCTGGCCGGTGCCGGTGATGATTCGCGCCTCGGCCACTTGTTGCAGGGGATGCTGGCTACACTGCTGGCTACGCCATGTACCGCGCCGTTTCTCGGTACTGCGGTGGCTTTCGCTCTCGGCGCCGACTACCCCATGCTGTTTGCCCTCTTCAGCGCCATGGGGCTGGGAATGGCCTTGCCCTGGTTGATGCTGGCGTTGTGGCCGGCGTTGGCGCAGCGTTTACCCAAGCCCGGGCGCTGGATGAACTGGGTCAAGCCTGTGTTCGCGCTGATGATGCTGGCAACCTGTCTCTGGCTACTGAGTCTGCTGCAAAGCTTCTTCTCCGTTGCGGTCATCTTGGGGCTGGGCGCCTTGATGTTGCTGCTGACACTGGGACTGCTGGGCAAGCGTTACGGCACTCAGGTAATGGTGTATGCCATTGGCGGCAGTTTTCTGTTTGCCAGCCTGGCGCTCGGGGTAGGTTATCTGACACGGGATGCCTGGGTCAGCCCTTTGCCTTCGGATCACCATTGGCAACCGCTGAATTTGGTGCAGCTTAAACAGGCGGTCAATGAGGGCAAGACAGTGTTTGTCGATGTCACGGCCGACTGGTGCATTACCTGTCAGGCCAACAAGGTGGGAGTGCTGCTGCAAAACCCTGTCTATGATGCCCTTGGCGATGACAGAGTGCTGCTGATGCGTGGTGACTGGACCAAACCCAGCGAGGAAATTACCGCCTACCTCAAGGCCAATGGCCGCTTTGGGGTGCCTTTCAATCAGGTCTATGGCCCGGGAACCCCCGCCGGTAATCCATTACCGGTAATTCTCAGTAGCGATGGGGTATTGGCGGCCTTGGCCGAAGCGGAGAGCAGACAATGACCCAGAAAAATAAACCGGCCCACAAGGGGCTTCAATGGCTCAAGACCCTGCTTGGCTATGGGCTATTCATTCTGGTGGTGAGTGTTGCCCTCGATGCTTTTCGCAGCCGCGAGATGCCGGAAACCTTGCCACTGCAAACGGTTCAGAGCCTGGCCGGCAGCCAACTGGATATCGCCGCCATGAGTATGGAGCGCCCGGTTATTTTGTACTACTGGGCCAGTTGGTGTGGCGTCTGCCCCTTGGTGTCCGGCACTGTCGATGGTTTCAGTGACCGCGAGCAGGTGGTGACTGTGGCGCTGCAATCGGGCAATAACACCCAGGTCAAGCAGTACCTGCAAAACAAGGGCTACGGCTTTGAGGTAGTCAATGATCCCAGCGGCGCCTTGGCGCGCTCCCTTGGAGTGTCGGCGACACCGACGCTTTTGTTTATCTATCAGGGCGAAATCCGCAGCAGCACCACAGGAGTCACAAGTTGGCCGGGGATCTGGCTGCGACTCTGGCTGACAAAAATGAATTTAATTTGAGGAATAACAAGATGAAGTATTGGATAGTATTGAGTGCCTGGCTGCTGGCGGCCAGCGGCAGTTTACAGGCGGCAGAGCAGCAGCTGAGCCAACAAGAGGAACAGCAATTGGGGCAGATCCGCAGCATTTTGCTCAAGCATCCGGAGATCATTCCCGGCGTGCTCGGCAGCATAGAGTCTTATGTGGAGCAGCGGCAGTTGCAGCAGCAAGCGCTGGCCAAGCACAAGGACTGGCTGTTCAATAATCCGCAGATGCCGACTATGGGCAGCAGTAAGCCCGAGTTACAGCTGGTGGTGTTTACCGACTATAACTGCCCCTACTGTAAGCGGATGGAACTGGAATTTGCCAAGCTTTTAAAGGAGTTTCCAAACTTGCAGGTGGTCAATGTGTTTGTGCCATTGAGGCAGATAAAGGCCCAGGGCACTGAGCTTTCCTCCGGCGGCTTTGCCCTCGAAGTCTGGCAGCAGGATCGCAAGGATTTCCCCCGGGTACATGAACTCTTGATGGCCAAAAATGGTATGCACACAGAGAATTCACTGCAGCAGGTCGCCAAGGCCACGGGCACTGAACAATACCTCAAGCCCAGCGGCCGCGCCGACGAGTTGATGCATACCAATGTGAGAGTCTTCTCTGAACTGGGCTTTGGCGGTACGCCGACACTGCTCATAGGTGATGAAGTGATCCCCGGCTATATCGACTATGCCACCCTCAAGGCCGTGGTACAGCAGGTGCTGGAGCGCCAAGGGTAATTGGCTTGCGGCAGTTATCGCCTTTCTGGGATAATTGGCCGTCGCCGGGGCGAGCGCCCCGGCTTTCCCCGCACAGATGATTAAGAGTCGAGATGAAACACGTAAGCCTGCAGCTGACCGAAGACGGGTCACATACTCTATTTAATGCCGAGCTCAATGAGACCTACCACTCCCACAAGGGGGCGTTGGCCGAATCCCGTTATGTGTTTATCCACGCCGGGCTCGAGCAGGTGTTGCAGGACTTTGACCATCTGGCGATTCTGGAAGTGGGCTTTGGCACCGGGCTCAATGCCCTCATGACCCTGGGTAAGGTGCTGGAGCTGACAAAGGCGCGTCAGCACAGTGGCTTGGCGCCGCTGCCGGTGCGTTATGTCACCATAGAGCCTTATCCCTTGTCCGCCGATCTGATTGAGGGGCTGAACTACAAGGGCATGCTGCCCGGCTGGTATGCGCCGCTGTTCGATGCCTTGCACGCCGCCCCCTGGGATCAGGATGTGGAAGTCATGCCGGGTTTTGTGCTGCGTAAGGTCAAGGGCAAGCTTGAGCAGCTCGAATGGCAGGGCGAACCCTTCAACTTGGTGTATTACGATGCCTTCGCCCCCAGCAAGCAGCCGGATGTGTGGGCGCTGGATAACTTCAAAAAGTGTTATGGGTTGCTGGAGCAGGGCGGCTTATTGGTGTCTTACTGCGCCAATGGCCAGTTCAAGCGAGATCTCAAGGCCGCCGGTTTTCAGGTAAAAGCTTACCCGGGAGCCCTGGGCAAGCGCGAGATGACCCGCGCCTGGAAGTTAGACCCGCTTTAAGCTGCGACGCAGGCCGGGCAAGGCCTCCAGCGAGCACAGCAGCAGTCCGGCCCAGATGAGGGAGAAACTCACCAGTTTCACCTCGTCAAACACCTCTCCAAAGATAACCACCGCCAGCAAAAATTGCAGGCTGGGCTCAATGTATTGCAGCAAACCCACCATGGACAGACTCGTGTATCTCAGCGCCAGGCTGAATAGGATCAGCGGCGCCAGCGTCACGGGCGCCGAACCGATATAGAGCATAATGCCTTCGCTGCCGCCAGCCAGTGCGGCGCTTTGCTCTGTGGCCAGCAGATAACAGAGGTAGCCCAAAGCAAAAGGAGTCAGCAGCAGTGCTTCCAGGGTAACCGAGGTGAAGGAGTCAAAGCGGATAAACTTTTTCAGCAGCCCGTAGAGGGCAAAAAAGCTGCCCATCACCAGAGACAACCAGGGCAGGCTGCCGTATTGATATACCTGCCAGCCTATACCGGCAATCGCCAGCACCACCGCGGCCAGTTGCGCCTTGCTCAGCTTGTCGCCGAGGAACAGCACCCCCAGAGCGATGGCAAACAGAGGGTTGATAAAGAATCCCAGGCTGGCCGCCAGTACCTGACCATGGGTCAGGGCCCAGGTGAAGCTGACCCAGGAGATACACATAATAAGCCCGGCGGCAAAGCACAGCAGCAATGAGCGTTTATCGCGCCACAGCGCGCCAAAGGCTGGTAATGGTCGTCTGAGCAGGACAAAGACCAGCAGCATAAAGGGCACAGACCAGATGACCCTGAAGGCCAGCAACTCAAAGATGGCCGCATCCGGCAGCAATTGATAGTAGAGGGGTAATATTCCCCAAAGTACGAAAGAGAAGGCCGCCAGAGCGTTTCCCTTGAGAGAGCTGGACATGATTGTCACCGAAACAACACAATACTCGGATATGGCGGCTATTCTGGCATGGCCTTTATAAAAGGGAAGTGAATTAACTCACTGTTTAAAAAATCTTTTCATTCTTTAAACCCAGCCCGCTGCGAGAGAATTCATTCTTGGGCTTTTAAATTCTATTTGCGCCTTTTTTGATTGGCCCCAGAGCTTTCAAAATGATCTTGGTCATTTGGGGAAAGGGCGGCGTTCTTGATGGCGAACAGACAGAGTGAGTCGGGGGAAGTGGGTAGCCAACTCTGCTCCTCATCAATTCACTCAAGCTGAGTATTGGTGCGTCTTTCAGTCTGAAACTGTGAGGCTATTCTTTTATCTGAGACTATTATTTTACACCTGTTGGACTTTGCATCTGTTACTCGAGTCGCTAGAGTATCAAGATTTTCTGATGAACAGGATGGATAGATGGAACCCGGATTCTGGCATGAACGCTGGCACAAACAGCAGATAGGTTTTCACCAGCAGGATATTAACCCCTTCTTGGTAAAGTACTGGTCCACACTCGCGCTTAGGGGCAATGAGCAGGTTTTTGTTCCACTTTGTGGCAAGTCTTTGGACATGTGTTATTTGGCCGAGAAGGGCCATGATCTGCTCGGCTGTGAACTGAGTGAGTTGGCGGTAAGGCAGTTCTTTGAAGAGAATCGCCTTGCGTATCAACAGAAAGCCTTTGGCGAACTGCAGGCGTTCTCCAGTGAGCAGATGACTTTGCTGCAGGGAGATCTCTTTGCATTGCAGGCTCAGCAATTGGCGTCGGTAGGTGCCTTCTACGATAGGGCAGCGTTAATCGCCTGGCCTGAGGAGATGCGTTTGCAATATGCCGCCAAGCTGGCTGCCTTGTTGCCGAGTGGTTGTTGTGGCCTGTTGATCACTCTGGAATACCCTCAGGATATGCTCAAGGGGCCGCCATTCAGTGTGACCCGGGAGTGGATAAGGGAGCATATGAGCCAGTGGTTTGAGGTCACTCTGCTGGAGCAAGCCGATGTGTTGGCCGATAACCCAAGATTCATTGCCAAAGAGGTGCCGTGGCTCAACGAGAGTGCTTATCTTTTGAAACGTAAATAAGTTTTTCTGGCGAAGATAAGCGTTGAAGGCGTGAACAGCGCTTGGCGCTTGGTTATAAGCTCGATAAACAAAAAGGCGACCCTGAGGTCGCCTTTAGTTCAACAACTATCTCAACAGAGATTAGAAGTCGTAACGTACACCCACGGTGAATACGTTGTCGTCTTCCAGGTCAAACTTAGCACCGCTAGAGTCTTTGAACTCACCTTCATAGTGAGCATAGTGACCATATACCAGAGTTGACTTGGCTACGCGGTAGTCGGCACCAACAGTGATGTTGGTAACTTCAACGTCATTCTTGATTTTGTTGACAGTATTGATGTTGTCAACTGGAACATTCTTGAAGTAATTACCGAAACCAGCTTCGTCATAGCCGTATTGCAGCTTCAGGTTTACACCGTTCAGGTTGTAAACTACGTTGACGAAGTAAGTGTTGTCGTCGTCAGCACCGTCAGCAATGCTTTCGGAGTTCTGGAACAGACCACCGATTTTGAAGTCGCCCAGCTTAACTTGACCTACGGCGCGGTAAGCGTCGATACCACCGATAGCCTTGTTGTAGGCGATGGCTGCATAGTAGTTCTGAGCCTTCAGCTTCTTGTCACCGAGGGTGGCACTCAGAGCATACATGCTGTCTTTGTCGATTTCTTTACCGTTCGCGTCGTAAGTCG
Organism: Shewanella sp. MSW; assembly: GCF_007636515.1. Classification (NCBI taxonomy): domain Bacteria; kingdom Pseudomonadati; phylum Pseudomonadota; class Gammaproteobacteria; order Alteromonadales; family Shewanellaceae; genus Shewanella; species Shewanella sp. MSW. The sequence goes on along the minus strand of NZ_LVDR01000003.1, from coordinate 278,877 downwards.
CGTAGTTGTCATCCATCAGGTAAGTGGCGTTCAGAGTGATCAGGTCAGCGATCTTTGGAGAGTAGTACCAAACACCGTCACCACTACGAACCTGGCCACCAACCAAACGGTCGATATCCGCGTTGGTGTTACCGAATGCGTCAACGCCGCCTTCAGCTTGCTTGAATACTGTGTCGTTACGACCGACCAGTACTGTACCGAAATTGGTCTTGGCACCCAGGTAAGTGTTACGGGCTTTGAAAACATCGCCATCTTCTTCACTACTTGAGCCAGAAGTATTCTCTACTTGGAACTCCATCTGATAGATGATGTCTACACCATCAGCAATCTTCTCGGAACCTTTTACGCCCAGGTTTGAGAAGTTGTTCTCAATGTAGGTACCGCTTTCACCAGCTTTTACGCCGTTAGTACCTTTTTGCAGAGTGGCGCCTGTGTCAGAGTTGGTGATAGCCAGATCCAAACGGCCATACAGAGTTGGGCCATCAGCCAGCGCACCGAAAGAGGCTGCGGCCAGAACTGTTGCTACTGACGCAGAGATAAGGGTCTTCTTCATGTGTTGTGCTCCCTAGAACCTGAGTTCTAATCCATGTATTTATGGTTATTTAACAAACGAGTGTTCCTGGATTTGCAGCGGACATCCTGTCCGTCACAAAGCTGCGCTGATTCTTACAGTTTTGTTTCTTCAAGATTGTGGCCCAGATCAAACTTTTTGCCCCGTTTCGTCAGGAAAAGCATCAATCTGTGACAAAAATGTCCATTTGGTTCAAAAACCAATCAATAGCCATTGTTCACAAAATCAACACAATGATCTTTTCGCTATAAAAAGATAATTTTGCAGTATGAAGGACTGTATCTGTTGGTTATTTTTAATAAAACAAAATGTAAATTAGTGATAGATGAAGTTTTAATAAAAGTGAAATTTTTCAGCACAAAAATGACATTTATGTGCTCTGGTTCTCATTTAAACCGCCAAGCCAGTCCCTGGCAAGTCGACGCTGGTCTCTGCAAGCGCCGGTTAAATACGCTTTATGACAGAGAGACTTTGATTCTGTTACCCCCTTGGCTTGGGGATACTTGGGTATTCGGCTAAAATGCCGCCGAAGACAATTGGGAACCAAGTTATGCAAGATATAGACTCAGAGCTGTTGGAGTCCGAAGCCTACCAACAGCGTTTCGGTGGCATTGCTCGTTTATATGGTGTTGCTGCACTGGCGGCCTTTTCCAAGGCTCATGTGATGGTAATAGGTATAGGTGGCGTCGGCACTTGGGTCGCCGAAGCTTTGGCACGTAGTGGAATAGGGCATATCAGCCTGATGGATCTCGACGATGTGTGTGTCACCAATACCAACCGTCAGATCCATGCTCTGGCAGACACTATAGGCGAGTCCAAGGTCGCCGTAATGGCGCAGCGGATTAAGGCGATTAATCCATTGTGCCGGGTGGATGAAATAGAAGATTTTATTGCGGTAGACAATCTGAGCCAGTATCTGGCACAGGACAAGGGCATAGATTTTGTGGTGGACTGCATAGATGCGGTAAAGCCCAAGGCGGCTTTAATCGCTTGGTGCAAGCGGAATAAGATTAAGTTGGTGACTATCGGCGGTGCCGGTGGTCAGACAGATCCAACCCAGATCCAACAAACGGATCTGGCCAAAACCTTTCAGGATCCATTGCTGGCCAAGGTACGCAACTTGCTGCGTAAAGAGTATGGTTTTAGCAAGAATCCACAACGGCGTTTTGCCGTTGATGCCGTGTTTTCCAGTGAACACCTCAAGTATCCTCAGACCGATGGTAGTGTTTGTTCCACCAAGGCTGGTGCCCAAGGTAGCATGAGAATGGATTGCTCCTCAGGGTTTGGTGCCGTGACCATGGTGACCGGCAGCTTTGGCTTTGTGGCAGCAAGCCGGGTTTTGGCGCGCTTGGCGCAAGAAGCCAATACTCCCGGCGGCAATACCAAGGCTGAATAAACAGCACAAAACATGATCTGAGTCTAATGTGGCAAGTGTCTGGGTTGTTAGAATCCAGACACTTTTTCGCTACAGATATTAAGCTTATGCGACAAGCGCTGCTCAATCGTTTCCTGCGGTATGTCAAACAGGATACACAAGCTGATCCGAGTTCCCAGTCTGTTCCCAGTTCTCAAGGCCAGGTGGCCTTCGCCAAACAGTTGCAACAAGAACTGCTCGAGTTGGGATTTGATGATGTCTTTCTCAGTGAATCATGCTGCCTTTATGCCAAGTTACCGGCGAATACTGCCAAGGTACCGGCAATTGGCTTTCTGGCTCATATGGATACGGCGGCGGATTACTCCGGTGCCGGGGTCAAACCTCGGGTGATAGCTGACTATCAAGGACAAGTTATTGAACTGGAGCAGGGGGAAGAGCTTAGTCCTGAGCAGTTTCCTTCGTTGCTGAACTATCTCAATAAAACACTGATCACTGCCGATGGTACTACGCTATTGGGGGCTGACGACAAGGCAGGTATCGCCGAAATTGTCACGGCACTACACTATCTATTGCAGCACCCTGAAATCCCCCATGGTGAGATCAATCTCTGTTTTACACCCGATGAGGAGATAGGCCGAGGTACTGATGGTTTGGAGCTCGAGCGTTTCGGCGCAGATTGGGCCTATACCGTCGATGGTGGCGCAGTTGGCGAACTTCAATATGAAAACTTCAATGCCGCCACTGCGGTGATAACCGCCAGGGGCAATAATTGCCATCCCGGCAGTGCCTATGGGGTGATGGTCAATGCCTTGACCATGGCTGCCAGGTTCCATGCCAGAATGCCACTCAATGATGCGCCAGAGACCAGCCAAGGTTATCAGGGCTTTTTCCACCTGTTATCCATGGAAGGCCAAACAGAAGAAGCCAGCTTGGTATACCTGATAAGGGACTTTGACCGCGCTCAGTTTGAGCAACGTAAAACCTGGCTGCAAGAATCTGTGGCTAAATGCAATGCTGAGCTGCAGGCCGGTAGTCTGGAGATCTGTATCAGCGACAGCTATTACAATATGAAGGACTGCATCTTGCCTGTGCCTCATGTGACAGATATTGCCTGTCAGGCGATGGAGATGGCAAACATCACACCGGATATCAAACCTATCCGCGGCGGCACTGACGGCGCGCAATTGTCCTGGAAGGGACTGCCTTGTCCCAATCTTTTTGCCGGCGGCCACAACTTTCATGGCAAACATGAGTATGTTTGCCTTGAGTCAATGGAAAAGGCGGTAGAGGTGATCATCAATATCGCCAGGTTAACGACCCAGAGATACGCCGAGTAACCTAAATAAAGAGTTCCACCCTGTCATCATCGACGGGGTGGAACTCTATCACAGCCGGGAAACGAACCCTAAAGTGAGCGCCGCCGAGACTGGAGTTATTGACAAGGGTGATATTGCCCTTCAGCAGTGTGGCGGCATTGAAGGCCGCTGCCAATCCAAGCCCGGTGGCGCCGGTTCGTCTACTGGTGGTAAAGAAGGGCTCAAAGATCTGGCCGGCAATCTCGGGGGCGATTCCCTTGCCATTGTCTTCGATATCCAGCTGTAGTTCTTGACCCTGTGGTTGTGCGCTGATGCGGATCTTATGGTCGGAATTACCCTCAAATGCGTGAGCATAGGCGTTGGAAAGTATGTTGGTCACTATCTGCTTCAGCAGGCTGTGGCTACTGGTAAGCCAAAGTTCGGCCTCGACCTGAATCTCTACATTAACCTTTAGTTGCTTGAAAGATAGCGCTACAGCATCGGCAAATTCCTGCAATACCTGGGGTAGCGGCATCTGTTCGTGCACGTCATTGCCTTGCTCGGCAGCAATTGTCTTGAACTTCTGGATTAGGTTACTGGCGCGGGTAATATTACTGATGATCAGTTCACAGCTTTGTTGATACTCGTTGAGAATGGCATTGAGCTCTTCCAGCGTAGCGCTATCGTTTTGTAATAGCTCAACCAATTCATTGATATGCTGCAGCTGACTACTGGCAGCGGTGAGGCAGATACCTATCGGGGTGTTTATCTCATGGGCGATGCCGGATACCAGACCGCCGAGTGCGGCCATTTTCTGCTGTTCGACCATCACCTGTTGAGCCCGTTCCAACACCAACAACGACTGTTCAAGTTCTTTGGTCTGTTCTTTGACCTGCCTTGCCAGCTCATCTTTATAGCTGCGTTCCAGTTCCAGCAGTCTTTCCCTGTCGCTCAGGGCTTCTTGCAGTTCGTAGCGGGAGCGGTTCAACTGTGTGAAGGAGGCGCGCAGCTGTTGCTGCATCAAATTGATAGCCAGGGCAACCTGGGTAAATTCATCCTGTTTGTCCCGGCGCTTAAACTGCAGTGGTTGATAATCTTGCTCTAAATCGAGCTGTGAGCAGTACTCACTCAGTTGCAACAGATGCCGGGTAATGCTGGCCCAAACCAGATAGAGAATGAAGCCAGCCACCAGAAAGGTCTTGATACCATTGGTCACTAGTATCAGTAAGGCTTTATTCACCAATCTGTCGTAGATTTTGGAGAGGTCGGCCTGCACCCTCAGCTCGCCGACATTGTAATTCTGGCTGCTGGTCTTGTGCACCAAAGGAAAACGCTTCTCTATTACACCTCTGTCTCGGGATTCGCCGGCGGTCCATTCTTTGCCGCTGTCATCTTTTATGACGACATAGCTGGTATCCGGCAGTTGGTTGAGACCGTTGAGTTGAGTATTGATAAGTTTCTCATCTATTACCCAGATACTTGCTGCCAACACATCCAGGTTAGCCCTTTCAATATTGGCAAACTCATCGTTGATTCGACCAATGTCCCCCTTGTAATCGGAAACCAACTGCAAACCTGTGGTTACCAGAGTGATCAGAGAGCTGAACAGGATAATAGCCAGAGTCAGCCTGCGGCCGATGGGACTACTGATGAGCTGCTGTATAAAACCTGGCATTAATATCAACTATCTTAAGTGCTTACTGTGGATAGCTTTAAGCATAGCTTCGCATCTGACTTTCGCGGTTTTTTTGTCGTTATATTAAGCCGAGGTGCTTTGAATGAATTTGGCATTGGTTTTGCTTGATTAGAGGTTGGGACAATTTTCTGACGCTGGATAGAGCCATGAAGAGACTGAAATTTGAGGTATTGAAAGAGGGCAAATTCAAGGCCGCTGCATTGCAACTGACGCTGTGGGTGCTGCTGATAACCACATTGCTGCTGTTTATGCCAAAGTCCTTGCTGGCTCTGTTGCATTTGGAATCCTGGGTAGATACCAATGCCCACTATATTGGCCTGACATTGCTACTGGCTTTGGCCTATATCGGCGCTCTGGCTGTCAACTTTTTGTTGGATGAAGCGATAAGCCGTTTAAGTGAGCGCCGAATCAACGAAATGATTGAAGCTAAGGTGAAGTTGTTGGATCCGGCCGAGCGGGCCTTGTTACGAGAGTTCTTTTTGCAGGGAGCCAGTGTTTTGACCCTGCCGCAAAATGAGGCTCCCGTACAGGCGCTGCTCAAGGCGCATATACTCGAGAGCCTGGGAAATGAACGCCATTACGCTATTCAAGGCCCCACCGCCGAGTACAAGATAGCGATGGCAGCCCGTAAGCATTTAAATCGAAGAGTGTTGCGTCTTCCTCCGGGAGAACCGAGTCAGGAAGAGTTGCAATATCTTATCAAGGCAAGACCGCAATTTATCAATGCTATTGCCCAAGTGCGGAAACACGCGGCTTAATCGCAATAAAAAAGAGGGCAGCCACAGGGCTGCCCAAGCAATACTCAAAAATGTCATTGCATTTAAAAGAACATGGAAGTCAAAGCTAAGGCTTTGCTGACTTTACAATAAACATCCACATAATGTAGGAGATGATCCCGATAGTACTGAAGATAACTATCATCGACAGTAAACCTATGGGGTTTCCGAACATTAGATCTAACCAGAATGCCATCACTGAAGTCCTCTTTCTTGTAAAGTCAAAGCTAAACTAACCAAATTTGCTTCGGCCGGAGCTGATCTCGATCAACAAATGTTGTCAGAGTTGTTAATCGGGTAAATCAGCTTGTTAAAACATGAGCTTTATCATGTTTTGCTTAAATTAGCCGGCTAAGGAGCAACGTAAGTGTTCCCTAAAGGGAATAGGATCAAAGGCTAATACTAATTACTACACTAAAGGAGTAGGGTGGCTTGGCCTGCGATTGTTCATTGGCAAGGAGCGTGCGATGCAAACATCCCGAGGTCTTTTAAAACTGATATTAAACCAGTGGCAGTTTTATCCGCTGTTGTTCTTGTTGCTTTACCCCCTGTGGAGCCTGTTACATGGCGCCAGTTATCTCGCCTTTGCTTCTCTATTGGCCGCCTTGATAGTGCTGGCTTGGCTCGGTGCCAGACAACTGTCCAATCTCAAGCGCCTGGAAAACGCCGCCCGTCATCTGGGAGAAGGCGATCTCAGCTATCAGTTGTCGGAACAGGATGCCGGCATGTTCCATTCTGTGGTCCACGGTATCAACCGTATGGGAGAGGACGTTGGCCGCACCATTCTGTCTTTGGTCAATACCGCAGATGCGATGAAGAGTGTGGCCATGGATATCAAGTCCATCAGCGATGCCGCCCATATCGGAGTGGAGGAGCAGGAAAAACAAGCGGAATTGGCAGCGACCGCCATGACCCAGATGGTTTCTACTGTGCAGGAAGTCAGCCGTAATGCTGCCAGTGCCGCCAATGCCGCAGAAGAAGCCAGGCAGGCGGCCCGCAGTGGCGACCAAACTGTCAGGCAGGTGGTGCGGCAGATAGATGATATGTCGGCTCAGGTTGGGCAAACTCAGCAAGTGATTGCCCGCCTGGCGGAAGACAGCAACAACATAAGTACCATCATAGACACCATTTCCCAAGTGGCAGAGCAAACCAATCTGCTGGCGCTCAACGCCGCTATCGAGAGTGCCCGCGCCGGCGAGCATGGCCGAGGTTTTGCTGTGGTTGCCGATGAAGTCCGTAGCCTGGCACAGCGGACGTCTGCGGCTACAGTTGAGATCCAACAACAGATATTGCAATTGCAACAGGGCGCCGATGAAGGCGTGAAAGTGATGACCACCAGTGTCGAGCAGGCCAGTGCCACCCATGCTATGGCTCACCAGGCGCAGCAAGCATTGGGGCAAATTGTGGCTCAGATTGAAAGCATTACAGATATGTCGCATCAAATAGCGGCAGCTTCGGAACAACAACAGGCAGTTGCCGAAGAGATCAGCAGCAATATCTCATCAATGGCACAAGTGGCGGTGGAGAATGCCAAAGAGACCCACAGTACCAACCTCTCCAGCCTGAAGGTATTCAATATGTCGCAGGAGATCAGTTCCCTGCTTGGGCGCTTCCATGTCGACAAACGGGCGATGGAACAGTTGGAGAAACGCCATCGCTTTGTTGAGTGGGGGCCGCAGTTGGATCTCGGCATGGAAGAGATCAATCGTCAGCACCAACGTCTGGTATCCCTGATCAATGAACTGCACCGCACCTTGGAAGAAGCTTATGGCCTGGAAGCGATTAAACGCATAGTACAGGGCCTGGTGGATTACACCGCCAATCATTTCGCCTATGAAGAGGAGTTGTTTGCCCGTTTCGGTTATCCGCAGACCGAGCAGCACAAGCTTAAGCACCAGCAATTAGTGGCTAAGGTACTGGATTTCCAGAAACGAGTGGCCAGTGGTGAAGATGTTGCCGATGAATTGATGACCTTCCTCAAATCCTGGCTTATCAACCATATTCAGGGCAGTGACAAGGAGTACACAAGCTTCCTAATTGCCCGCGGAGCCCAGTAGTCAGACTGAATTTTGTCCAACCGATCAGGATTTTGGCAAACAGGCTCGTAAAGCGCTTGCCATTGAAGTGAGCACAGGTATAATGCCGTTCACTCGCCGATGAGACTTCATCGCGAAACAATCTATATGTGCCAGAGTGGTGAAATTGGTAGACACAGGGGATTCAAAATCCCCCGCCCTTAAAAGCGTGTCGGTTCGAGTCCGACCTCTGGTACCATCTCCCTGAGAGATAACAGAAACCGACCCTGAGTCGGTTTTTTTGTTTTCAGGTCAGATTCAGCCCCGAGTCAGGTCTGAGTCGGTCATTGCGCCACGCGCGCATCGGCTGGAAGGCCAGCCCCGTCGCTCTGACCTCTGGTACCATTTCTCTCTTAGAGAGAGCCGAAACCGACCTTGAGTCGGTTTTTTCGTTTTTAGCTCCGAGTCAGGTCTGGGTAGGTCTGGGCAGGTTATTGCGCCACGCGCGTGTCGGCTGGAAGGCCAGCCCCGTCGCTCCGACCTCTGGTACCATCTCTCTCTTAGAGAGAGCCGAAACCGACCTTGAGTCGGTTTTTTCGTTTTTAGCTCCGAGTCAGGTTTGGGCAGGTTTGGGCAGGTTATTGCGCCACGCGCGTGTCGGCTGGAAGACCAGCCCCGTCGCTCCGACCTCTGGTACCATCTCTCTTAGAGAGAGCAGAAACCGACCTTGAGTCGGTTTTTTTTGTGGCTAAAATAAGGCGTTACACACTTTTGCCTTGGTTGGTGTTCGGTGCAAACACCCGTCTTGCCTACCCCTAATCCCTCCAAATTTAACATTCTTTGCAGGGCGCTCCAGCGAAACAGTCACAGTAAATACGTCCATTTCGAGCTAATAGGTGAGGGGGAATCCTTCCCTTTTTAACCTCAGAGCGTGAATTTGGCTATGGTCTTTTGAATACCCACCACATCAGTGCCGCGTTTTAGCTCTTTGACCAGGGGCTCTGTCTGGCCTGAGATCCACAGCCTGAGTTCGGCATCCATATCGAAGCGCCCGGCGGTTTCCACTTCAAAGTGTACTATCGCCTTGTAGGGGATGGAGTGATAACTCACTTTCTTGCCGGTCATGCCTTGTTTATCTATTAAGATCAGGCGCTTGTTGGTGAAGACAAAGATGTCGCGTACCAGTTTATAGGCCAGTTGCAACTGTTCGCTGTCGGCCATAATAGGCGCCAGTTCTTCGTTGAGTTTATCCAGATCCACTTCACTGGCATTGCCCATCAAGGCATTTAAAAATCCCATATTTTTCTCCTTAACCTACCAACAGCATTTCACACTTATGGCAGTCGAACACCAGCTTGAACTGCTTGCCACCCAGCTCCATCTCCAGCGGCTCGGCCTTGATCCCCGGCACTTCTTTGGGGCACATGTTGTAGCTGTAACGTATGCAGTGCTTGGTGATCATCAAAGGTGCATCGCCTTTCACCGGCCGTACTTCATAGGCATCACGGATGGATACCACCCCGTGACGGGTATAGAAGTCCTTGGCTTTTTGGTTGGCCACATTGCCAAGATAGGTCAGGCTGCGCTGCGGGAAGCGGGCACTGTCGTCCCGTACCCAGGGCGTGGGTCTTTGATACCCTTGAATGCGCGCTTCGTCCAGGGCGGCAACGGCATTACGGCGCAGGCCATTGATGATGGATGCCGGTACAAAAACGGCTTCGGCATCGCCCAAATCTACCTGTCCGAGGCGAAAATCTGTATTGCCCAGCTTGGCGAGATGCTTGCCGAGTGATTCACGGTTGCGGCCAATATCCTTGGCTTGCTGTTTTTCGAAGTCAGCGGTCACTGTCGCCTGATGGCCATGACGGTCGGCGGCGGTCAGCGCCAGACCTGTCTGGGTATTGCTGAGGCTGAAGTCCACCAACAGGGTGCGCTCGGCAGACTCTTTGGCCAGCAGGGCTTCAAAGGCTTGATCTTTGTTGCGATACAAGGTGGCACCGACATAGAGATCTTTCGGCATGTTTTTTAGATACAGGGTGTTGCCCTCGGCGCGGTTGACCCGAAAACCTGTCAGCTTGTCATCCGACAATCTGGCCTTTTGATAATTGGCGGCGAAGAAGCCCAGGCCATCACCGTTGTGGAACTCGGTATCCGAGTCGACCTGGATAAAGTCTTTGCCTATCTTGCTGACTTTGCCGACCTCTATTCCCAAGTATTTCGGAGTGCGGAAGTCGCCGATGTCCGCCTTGCGCTCATTGACAAAGTAGTCCGTCTTGCCGCGGTTAAAGCTCTTGTCAGGATCCGGGGTGAAGCTGTAGCTGCAGCGGCCGTGGGACGAGGGTTCAAACTCGGGCCGACGCGCCATGATAGCATCCAGTTGCTGGCGGTAGTGAGCGGTAACATTCTTGACGTAGCTGAGGTCCTTGAGTCGGCCCTCTATCTTGAAGGAGCGGATCCCGGCGTCGATCAGCGCTTCGAGGTTATCTGTCTGGTTGTTGTCCTTCAGCGACAGCATATGGTCGTTGCTGGCAATAATGTCGCCCTGGCGGGTCTTGAGATTACCCGGCATCCGGCATTGTTGTGAGCATTCGCCGCGGTTGGCACTGCGGTCTGTGTAGGCTTCACTGATATAGCATTGGCCGCTGTAGGCCACGCACAGGGCGCCATGGATAAAGAACTCAAGTCGCATCTTGGTCTCGGCGGCCACGGCGCGAATTTGGCTCAGGCTCAGCTCCCGCGCCAACACTACCTGAGAAAAGCCCACATGCTCGAGAAAGGCGACTTTGGCCGGAACCCGATTATCCATCTGAGTACTGGCGTGCAGTGCAATTGGGGGCAAGTCCAGCTCAAGCAGCCCCAGGTCCTGCACAATAATGGCATCGGCACCTGCCTCGTACACCGCCCAGATCAGGCGCCTGGCTTCTTCCAGTTCATCGTCCAGCAATATGGTATTGATGGTGACAAATACCTGAGCGTGATATCTATGGGCAAACTCACAAAGGCGGGTAATGTCCTCTATGCTGTTACCGGCGGTATGACGGGCACCAAACGCCGGGCCGCCAATATAGACCGCATCTGCCCCGTGGCGAATGGCCTCAATACCGAAGTCGGCATTCTTGGCCGGCGCCATCAGCTCTAACTTGTTATCGGCCAATTGCACCATTTGCTTGGGGGCCGCAGCAGGGGCTTGTGTCTGTTGGCCGGGATTAAAGAGTTCAACACCTGTAGTGGACATGACTTACCGCTCGTCTGGAATTGGCTGAGAAATTTCGGGCACAAATTATAGCAGAGCCTGCCATTCATGATAGGGGAACTGTGACTTATGCCCTGTTTTTGCTGTTTCAGCCGATAATAGCAGTAGAGGCAACACTGCGCCCGACAGTATTCAATACTTGCTGTTGGATAATTAACCTCTAACTCTCAATGTCTTACTAAACTGAGCTTGGTTTGGTGGCATGAGAAGATACTCATACCTGGCAAGGAGTGCTATAGACATGCTTACTCAATCAGAACTCCCGGTAGACTCCCGCCTCCAACTGCAACAAAGAGCCAAAATATGGCTCTTTGTGTCGGGATAACTGCTGATGCGCGCCATTATTATCTAACGTGTTAGCGGCTTTGTTGTGCAGTTTTTACCTGTTGCTTGGTTTTTGTGCAAGTTTGAGCACTTGCTCTAAGGTGAGTCCATCGATTTTTTTACCCACCAGGGCAAAGTCAATTTGACCCGCTTGATCTGAGTGTTTCATCGCGGCCAGAGGACTGTCGAATTCGGCATGTTGGATTTTCATCAAGGCCATCACGAATTCCTGTTTGTCATGAGAATTTAATGTTCTCATGATACTAATAACACCTCGTTGGGTGGATTCTGCACTGCTGCCGTCGAAAACCATGGCTGTTGGCGTAGAGCTGCAAGCTACTAGTCCGGTTAAAAAGACCGCAATTATTATATTTTTCATATGCAAATTTCCGTATGTTGTTACTCATGTGTCTGCTGCTGAGTACTTAAAAGTATGCTTTCAAAAACCTAAGCTTGAGAGAATGCCTGGTTGAAAGCTGATTTTTGTCTATGTTGTTGACTTATATTTTTTATAAAATTACGTGCTTTGCCCAACTTTGAATGTTAGCAGCTTTGTTTCTGAGCGGTAAATGAGTTGTTTTTTTGACGGGTGATTTACTGAACAATAAATCATCTGTCCAACTTCCCAAGGTTGCACTCTTCACAGAGTATTTGCAGATTATTGATATCTAATGCCTTGTCTTTGTGTTTGCTGCGAGGTAGTACATGGTCAACATGCAGCACTATATTGTGTTCGGCTTTAGTACGGTTACACTTTGCACATCTGTGCTCGTGAGTTTGCAGCACCTGATATCTGAGCGCTAGCCAAGCCCTGGATTGATAAAAGTTATCTATGGTTTGGGGCTCAAATTCACTGAGCTGCTCTGGTTGTGTAAAGATGCGGTGGCCCTGTTCGGGGGAAAAGAAGCTGGCTTGAATATCTCCCTGCTCCTGATGCTTGTTGAGCCATTTCCAAATGCCCCGTAAGGCACCTTGTTCACTCTTGTAGCGTCGGGTTCTTATGTTGTCTCCTGTGCGAAAAGTAACTTGAATCTCTAATTCCATTATTTCTCCTATGTGTCTAATTCATTAGGTGTTTTTCAGCATCAAGCGTTTTCCTTTTCCGACAACTCATTACATTCATCGAGTTGTTTGAGAAGCTGAGTTTGTTTTTTGGAGAGCTTAATAATCTTTAATGCTTCCCAGAGCGTGATGGCCGAGCCAATGGCGATTAATAGATAGCAATTGATAGGATTATTGAGCGCCTGGATGAAGGCATCTCCTTCGGCGATAACCAGGCCATAGAGTGCCAAACCTATGAGTAAGATGCCTGGTGCTCCCAGTAGTTGGGTGATTGCCAAAGAGCGCTTGACCTGAGCCAGCTCGGCGTGCAGTTGAGTCTTCATAATGCCTCCTTTGAAGGGAAGGTATAACGTCGGCTGCGGCAGCAGAGAAAACGGCATTCCTGCGGTAATGCTCTGCTATAGCAGAATCTGCCCTGTTGCAGCGCGGAACTCAAGTGATATTTGCCTCTTAAGTTGCCTTCAGGCTAATCCGGAAGCACTATTATCCCCAGAGGCTCTAACAGTTGCTCCTGTTGCCAGGCACAGATCTTGACCCCCTCGAGGTTGACCCGCCTGGGATCGAGTCCATCCAGATCGGCAAAGGTCAGGTCACAGCCCCGCAGATTGACCTGTTGCCAACAGTCGCGGGAGAAGGTGCCGCGGCTGAGGTCGGAGCCCATCAAGGAAGCACCGCTGAGATTGGCATTGCTCCAGTTATTTTCAAACAGCTCGCACTTTTCCAGGCATTGGCCACTCAAATTGGCATAGGCCAGGTTGCAGCCTGAGATATAAGCCGCACAAAAGTACATTTTATGGCTGACTTGATTGTAAAAGCGGGCCCGGGAAAAGTTGGCGCCCTTGAGATCGCATTCCCTGAACTCTATGCCAAAGCAGTTGGCACCGCTGAAGTTAGCCAAAGACAGACGGCAAGCCTTGAAACTGGCATCGCGCAGATCGGCATAGCTGAAGTGGCACCCTTCAACGGCGCCGCTTTCAATGAAACTGCAATCCTCGAAACTGGCATCCCTTAGCTGACAGTGGCTGAAGTCACACTGATAGAAGCGGCAGCGGCGAAAACGGCTGTCACTCAAATCCTGGCGTGAGAAATCCTCTTGTTGAAAAACTTTATCGATAATATCCATACGGCTTCCTTTAATCAGGGAGGACGCTACCTCTTTCGGCGAACTCTGCCTAGGCAGGCAAATATGGGGTTGGTTCGCGCCTTCCCAACAATCTTTGCAGGCTAACATCGGCACTCTGGAATATCACTAAAAATAAAACCTTTAAAATCATGACTTTGAGAAGTGCTTAAAACGCGATTTTAAGGGGGTAAATCGACATTTTGAGAGCCTTTAGGTGGGCTCCATGCTCAAGGCGTCGTGAAAAATAATGCAAGCCTTTGGTGAGCTGCTGACGTGGCTTGCTGGATGTGAGGACTTTCCTTTCGAATGGTTTTGTTAAAAAATATATAAATACAATGAGTTAATAAGCATTGAAACCCGGGTTTGTATGTTGAACCACCTTTGACAACACTTAAGCTGGGCGCGAGTAAATCCTCGTGACCTTCTTTCTGTCGAGAGTGGCGTGCACAACCATTGGCACTCAAGGCATAGCACTGAAGACCTGCAGAGGTCCTTCCTATAGATATAGTTGTCCGGGGGGGGTAGTTATGCGCTTACTTTTTCCGCTATTGCTCTATTGTTGCAGTGTGCTGGCGGCTGCGGATCTGAGCCAGCTCAGGTATCTCACTGAAGAATACCCTCCCTACAATTTTAGTTTGGGACAGGGTCAGGTTTCCGGATTCACAACCGACATTTTGCATCTTGTTTGGCGGGAGATGGCGGTTGAGCCGCAACCCATAGAGATATTGCCATGGGCCAGAGGCTACTACCTGTTGGCAAGCCGCGATAACGTGGTGTTGTTTTCCACGGCCCGCATAGATGCCAGGGTTCCCCTGTTTCAATGGGCCTGCAGTCTGGGCACTTTGGAGTTAAATCTGTATGCATTTAAACAGATGGCGCCGAGATTAACCCGCCTGGATGACGCCAAGCGGCTAGTGGTGGTGGCAGTCAGAGATGATGTGGGTGAGCAGTTGCTATTGAGTCATGGTTTTAATCCCGGCTTGTTGGTGCGTACCAGCAGCCTGGAGCAGGCGATTAGGGTGCTCAGTAGTGGCCGAGCCAATTTGTTGTCCAGCAACCGATTAACCTTGGTGAGTACCCTTAAACGGCAAGGCTATGAACCGGACATGATGGCGCCTTTGCTTGAGGTCAGTCATAAGCCTTTGTGTTTTGCATTCAGTGCCGGTATCCCTGCACAATTGGTGAGTGACTTTCGGGCTGTGCTCAACCGTGTTTTGAGCTCGGAAGAGGGGCGGCGTCTGAGGCAGAAGTACTTTGATGAAGAAACCTTGCTCAGCGTTCCCTGAGGCGGGAATGTGAGTTGTCTTGAGGATCCCCTCTGAGCCTTGAGGTAGACTGCAACTCTGTATTTGCAACGGAGTTGTTATGCAAGTTGTCAGCTTTACCGCCATAGGCCATGCCGAAACCCAGTACACAGAATTGGCCAATATGCCGATCCAGGGCAGCAAGGTCGCCGATAACCAAGGGGTCTTGGTGATCCATCCCGACTACGCCGAAGGGTTGGCCGACCTCGATGGTTTTTCCCATGTTTATGTGCTGTTTCATCTGCATCAATGTAAGCAGGGAGCACTCAAGGTTAAACCTTTTCTCGATAACCAATTGCGCGGTGTGTTTGCGACCCGTTCACCCAAGCGCCCCAATCCCATAGGCCTGTCGATACTGGAAATTGCTCGTTTAGAGGGCAACCGCATTCATGTTAAGGGGATCGATATGCTCAATGGCACTCCCATCATAGATATCAAACCTTATATTCAGGCATTTGATTGCGTGCAAAATACCCGTGATGGTTGGTATGAACAGGGCAAAGATCCACTGCAAACCCTCTCTGATGACAGGTTTGCCTGACACAGAAACCGTTCCTTTTTTATCACCGGAGCAGCATATCCTGGTTGCTCTGGTTTCCTCGCGCCTGGCCACGCCGACATTCTCGCCGCTGTGAGCTGAGCTTTTTATCCGCTTAGTCGGTTTTGACTATGGTGTAAATTTTTTCCCTCTTATTGATTCATATCACTTTGTTGGTGTTTTAACTTGTTTCCAATGGCTGGAATCGTCAAAATCCACCCTCCCGCCAAGGGAGCTTAAGGATGCTCTGGCGGCCGCCTCTACTGTATTGACTGTGCTTATCATCGCGGTCGAATTGAATTTAAGTGAGCCCTGGATGGGCTCAGGCCTTAAGGCCATCGAAAAGGATTGTTTTGAAAACTGCTATTGTCGTTCAGTTTCCCATTAGGCCGCTGGTTAATCTAGGCCAAACGCTTCCTTCCCCTTTATTTGCTCTGTATACGCACCTGGCAAGCCCCCTTAGCCATGCCAAGTTGTTTTTATGTTTGATGGGTGCTTTGGGGCTATTTCATCATGCCGTTTCGATATACGGACGTGGCTATCTCTTTACTGTTAACAACAGGAGTCTCAAATGACAGCTGCCAAATGGATATTACATTCCCCGAAGCAGGCCGGCGCCCCGCAGTTGCAGCTGTTGACGCCGCTGGCTGATGGCCGTCAGCAATTGCTTTGGCAGTATGAGTTGCCTCAGGCCGAGGATGAAGTGGTGCTGAGCGCCTTCTACAGCGACAGCGAATTTGTGGTCGCCACCTGCTCCGGGCAGATCTATGCCGGTGATATCGAAACCGGGCCTCGGCTGATGGTCAATCTGCCAAATGTCGGCATCTATGGTCATGGTTGGCTGGATAAAGACAGAGGCGAGTTCTGGTATGTGGCCGAGCAGCCAAGAGGGGATGATGAATATCCCTGTCTTCTGGGCTGGTCGCTGGCCGACTGGCGGCCGATTAACGATATCTGCTTGCCTGAATATCTGGATAATCGCCGCCTTGGCAGCACCATGGTGCGGCGCCGTGACGGTTGTTTTTTATTCTATGAGCGTAAATGCGGCTCTCTGGCGCAGCGGGAGCATGGCTTCTGGTGCATCAATGTGGTCGATGGCCAGAGCCAATTTCACCGGATTGAGGGCAAACCGCTGCTTAAAGGCGTCCGTTACCCGAGTATACACCTTTGCCCTGAGCGGCAGTTGGCCTTATTGCCTGTGTCTGAGTGTCTGTTGGATGAGAGCGGTGACAGTCCACGCATTGGGTTGCAGTTGCAACTGGTAGCTCTCGAATCCCTTGATGTGCTTTGGCAACAGCCGGTGCTTTGGTTTGACAGTCATGATGGCTTGTTGGATCCGGATGAGTTTTCCACTTTGCTTGAGTCGCTCAGGAGCGGCGAAGATACCTGTGATGAAGATGAGCTGACTGATGCACTCGAAAGCCTGTTTGACGGGCTGAGCGGTATCCGCCTTTGCCGGGATGAAGCCGCTTTTTGGCTGAGTTGGCGCAGTGGCGAGCTGATGAAGGGCTATCTGGCGCCAGAGGAACACTTCCGCCTCAAGGCGGTGTCGCCTCGCTATCGCGCCAACGAATGCCCACTCCCCGGCGACGAAGCCAATCCCTTTGCCCTGGTAGCCTTTGATCACTATGACTATCAATTGACCTCACCTACGGCCAATCGTTTGCTGCTGGTGGGGTTCAAGATATATGCGCTGGATACCAGCACTGTCAGGCCCATGCTGCCTGGGGAAGCCGAGTGCCAGAGTTTACCCTGTTATTTCTGGCCTAAACCTGAGTTGGTGATGAGTGAGCAGCAGAGCCTGGCCCATGGTGAGGCGGGACTCAATCTTATTGAGGCCGATTATCTGGAGCTGGGGGAGTGTTTGCTGGGCAGCGCCAAAGAGATGGTCAGTCGCCTGGCCGACTTACCAAACAGCGCCAAGGGTGAGCGCCTGGAGTGGCGTTTCAGCGACAGACATGGCCGTGAATGGACCGAGGCGCAGTTTGTGGCCGCGCTGATAGCTGTGCCGGGCGGTGCCGAGCTGTTGGCAGAAGCCGTTGAGAAGCTGCTGGCCTATCCGGATGCGGCAAGTCTGCGCAGCGGCGCCGACAAGTCGGCCTTGTCGGACACAGTGCTGGCGCTGGCCGGTGATGACATAGCTTATCTGCCTTTGTTGGCTCGTTATTTTAATATGCTGGCTGATGTTCCAGGCGCGGCTTTCCATCAACAGCACTCAGTGCCGCTTATTCAACGGCGCCACTGCCAGGGGCTGCTCAAGCGCCGCCAATATCGCCGTTTTGTCCAGGATTTGTCCTGGCCGATTTCCCCGCCTGATTGCAAATCACAGGAATAACTCAATGAATGCCAATGTAAGAACCAATATCCGCCTGCAACAGGCCAAGCTGTTTTTTATCGGCCCTGAACTTATTCAGGTTATCCAGAGTTCTGCCGAGGCCGACACCCTGTTGTGGCAATGTGAGTTGCCGGGAACCGAGGATGGCGAGCTGGCCTTGTTGCAGTGGCTGGATGACACTCGCTTTCTGGCCTTGGGCCAAAATGGACTGCTTTTTGTCTGCGACTATCAGGCGCGCAGTTGTGAACAGGTGCTGGATTTACAAATCACCGGAAGCCCCGGGGCCTGGCTCGATAGCCATAACCAGACCCTGTGGGTGGTCGGGCGGGTGGGCATCGCTGCGCGCCGCGGCCACAGCTTGCTCAAGGTCGATCTCGCGGCCATGGAGCCGGTACAGCATTGGCCTGTGAGCGCCGAAATCGAGCCTGAGTCACTGATTCTGACCCGGGATGGACGCGTGGCCTTCTATGGTTGCAATGATCATGAGGGTTACCGCTTCCGCTTTCAGCAACTGGTGTATTTTGACCCGTCAAACGAAACCTGGTCCGAACAGCCTCTGCCGGGGAAACCGGCTCCAGTGCAGGTTTCACCGCGAGATTATTGGTTCCAGAACCGTGCCAACGGCCTTATCACTACCCTGGCCGCCGATGGGGTGAGCCGTCATCAGGCCGAGGGCGAGCCTGTGCGTTACGAAGCCAGGTTGCAGCTGATAGATATGAATCTTGGCCGTCAAGTTGATGCCGGGGTGCGCTTGCTGGCCATGGCCGATATTTGTGATGAATATGATGCCGAAGCGGTTCAGGAGGCGCTGGAGCGGATTGCCGCCGGTGAGATATCCCACCAGGATAACGACGAGTGGCAGCAACTGCTCAACAGCCTGACTTCCAGCTATTTTTGCGAGCAGGAGCAAGTCTTGTGGCTGGGCTGGAAAGGGGGTGTGGTACAAAAGGTGTCGCCGGAGGGCGAGAGGCTTTCCCCTCTGTACCAACTGGGCAGCCAAGATGCGGCGGGGCAGTGGCGGCCCTTGAGCCACTATGGTGATGATCTGGTCATGATCAAGGGTGTCGACCAAGGGCGGCTCTGGTTGGCGTTCGGTGATCTCGATGAGCCCAGTCATTACTCGGTCGACATCGGCTCCCAAGCTGCTGTGCCCCAGAGCCTGCTGGCTGCCGAACAGCAAAAGTGCCCGCTCAATTGCCGCAGCTATCAACCCAAGCCTATGCAAATTCCCAGCCAACTGCAGGCCGAGCCTTGCCCCAGTGGCAGGGTGACTCTCTATTGTGACGATCTGACATCAAATCAAGGCAGGCTGCAACTCTTGCAGCAACTACTGGCGGTGCTGCCCAAATTGGAGCAGAGCTTGGGGGAGGCGTGCGGAGCGCCCTTAGCCTCAGTAACAGCCAGAGCCCCTGTAGCAACCAGAACCGGCTGGCTTGGCCGCTTGAAACAGAAAATAACCCATAGTGCGGTTACTGAGCCTGGCAGGCTCTGGTTTGCCTTTGTTGATGGTTTGGGGAATCGGCACAGCGAGTACGACTTCTTCCACTATGCCGTGCGTCTGGAGCAGGGGCCTGAGTTGATTGCGGCCATCCTGGCGGCATACTGCCGTCTGCCCCAGGCCAGATGCTTGCTGGGAGCCAAGGGACAGCCAGTGCTGGCCGAGGCTGCCTTGGCGCTCAGCCAGTACAGGCAGGCACTGCCGCAACTCGCGGACTATTTCAATGTTCTCAGTGCCTTACCCGTGCATCCATTTCATATCAATCGCACCTTGAAAGTGATCTTTGCCGAACATCAGGGCTCGCAACAGTTGGCGGCTTTCCTGGCGGCGGTCCCAAGCCCCTATAACGACCCGGAGTTTAAGCTGGCCGAGAAAGGCGACTATGACGACGATAACTGGCAGTCGCTGGTATTTTTGAGCAAAGGATAAAGAAATATGTCATTCACAAGTTCGCCGGTTGGCGACGGTAAACTCATCTATATCGATGCGGACAATGGCTGCCCTTGCCTGTATCTCTATGAAGCGGCAGATACGGGCTCGGGTTATCGGCTCGTCTGGAGCACAGACTTTCCCATGGCCGAGGGCACTATGCAGGTCAGTGGCTGTTTTCATGGGGTGCCGGGGCGTGAGCAGAGCTGCGTTATCTGGGATCAGCAGGGCTGTATCTACTTGGTGGATCTGGCGCGTCGGCAGCAGGAGTTTTTGGCTCATACCGGGATGGAATATCTCAAAGTCGCGGTATTGAGTGATGGCCGAACCCTGGCATCACTGGGCGAAAATGACCGGCGCTGCTGTTACGATTTAATGCTCTGGCACTGGCTGGAGGACAGGGAGCTCTCGCCCTCGGCTGCCATGCAGCTGAATGATGAGGTGGATAATCAGGGCAGCCCTTGGGCCGAGGTCGATGAGACCGGACTGCCGGACAGCATGGGGCTGAGTTTTACCGATCGCCTCTATGCCGGGCCGGATAACAGTTTGATCCTGCATTGTCACCGCAGTAGGCGTCGTCGGTCCCAGGCCTGGCAGTTTTTGCTGCGGCTGGACCCTATGGCTGTCGTCGGCAATGATCTTGTGGGCAGTAACCCCGTAGGTAGTGACCCCGTAGGTAATAACATTAGCCAAGTTCAATGGCAGGGCCGTTATTCCGAGCTCTTGCAGGTGGCGGCCATGCCTCTGCCCAATCCGCCGGGGAATGAAGCGCTCTGGGAGTGTGCCCTGGCGCTGGACAGTGAGCGCGGTGAGCTTACCCTGCCGGCCATGGAGTTGAGCCGGGTAGCCGATGCTGAAACCGAGGCGCTGGCGTATCAGTTGCAGCGCATCGACTTGCGCCTTGGCCGCGAGATAGGCCGTTTTTGCGTGCGTCAATATACCTGCGAGCAACTGGCCGATGACGCCGACATGCTGTTGGCCCCGGCCGATGTCGACAATCTCGACTGGCAAGAGGCGCTGGGGCGTTTCTGGCTCCAGCTGGATGATATTGCCTACTGCGATGACGAAGCGGCACTTTGGCTTGGCTGGCATGGCGGCGCGACCCGCAAGGTTTCTCTGGACGGGCAGTGGCGCTCACCCTTGTACCTCCCGGATGGCGAAGATGACTTATACGACGAGGAGGGCATGAAACTCCTCGGCAAGGGAGCTTTGCTGACCGACTGGCATTATCTGTGGCGCGTCAATCCCAACCCCACTTTGGATCTGGCCAGCCAGATGAACCAAGCGCCCGCCGCCATGGACGCGAGCTTTGCTGTGCAATTACAGCAGACAGAATGGAGCAGCTTCCATGCCCAGGCGCAGGAGCAGGATACAATTCCCCCTTTGCTTGGTTTTTCGCGAATCGAAGTCAGGGATCTGCAGTCAGCGAGTGCGAGGCTTGAGGCCTTGGACAAGCTGGTGCTGCGGGCATTGACAGATTTTGAATCGCTAAAGTCGGGTAAAGACTTGCGCCTCGGTTTTTATGATGCCGCCGAAAGCTGGGATGAGGCGCGCTTCTTTGAGGCTGTGGCCTTCCAATTGGAGGGCCGGAACTATATGGCGCGTCTGCTGGGGCTATTCATTGCCAATGAGCGGCTCCATTACTGTTACAGCGATCCACATATCAGCAAGCCGGCACTGGCCGACTGTGCGTTGCAATTGGGCTTGGCCGGCAGCCAATATCTGCCGCTGGTGGCCCAATACCTCAACTGTATCGATGTCGATCATGAGCTGTTTTTTCAACAGGATGGCAATCTGGATACCTTGCTCGGCAAGTATGCCGATACCCCTGACGGCGAGGCCTTTAACCGCCTCCTGCCATATGAAATGAGCCATCAGGATGAAGATGATTATCAATGAAATGATGCTTAATTCAGGGGTAATTATCATAAATAACAAAGGGTTGTTTTGTGATTGAGATTTTGGATTTTGCCCCGTATCCAGAGAGATACGCCCAGGGGGGCGAATTGGGCCCCAGGTTGCTGAAAGTAAAGTCTGCAATAGGTGGCCCGGTTCTCCTCTATTGCAGATGCGTCCATTCGCTGAAGGCGGCACCGAACGGCTTTGGGCTGCCGAGTTGAGTTCATCCAAGGGATTGGTGACTGTTCTGACTGGCAAGCATTTCGAGGAGGATGAGCAATGGGATTGAGACAATCGGCCAACAGCATGGCGAGGGTGATTAGCGATCTCTTTGTTGAGCCAGAGTTTGGCGGGGCAGAAAAAGCCCGCGACCGGAGTCGCTATTTTATTGCGCTGCTGCCCATGCTGGCTATCCATTATCAGTGGCAACTGGTGTACATGTTCTCACCTTCATTGCTGCTGGCAATTCGAGAGGTCGACTTCTTTATTTCACTGTTGGCTATCTTGGCAACTGGGCTACAACTCAGTATAGGTGCGGGGTTGCTGGCAGCGCATGTTGCTATAGGGCGACGGGCGTTCGGGTATTGGTGCGGTGTGCCGCTGGCATTGGTGAACATCCTGTTCGGCTTCTCCTACCCAAAGCTACTGAGCATGCTTCAGTTTGACAAGATGATGCCTTGGCTGGGCTTGATGTTTGCCTTGGGCTGCGCTGTTGTTTGGCTGGTGGTGCAGTTACTGATCTACCTGTTTCGGCCTCCCTTGGTAAACGTTGAACCTGAACACCCTTTGCTGGCGCATCGTAAGGGGTGCGCCCCCGATCGTCAGACGCCGGCGTTGGCTTTCTTTCGCAGCAGCATGATACTGGGGCTTTGCAACGGATTGTTTCTCGGATGGCTAACCTTTATGGTGCAAACTTCCGGTTCTCCTGCTTTTGCGTTGCGGTCTTTGCTGCGGCTTGAAGGGCAGGGGACAGGAACGCTCATCATGTTTTGGTTACTGCCCAGCCTCTATTTCGGCTATAGGATTATCAGTCGCAGGGCTCGTAATCTGGGGTGGTCAGTCGCCAAGACGGTATGTTTGATGCTGTTTATTACTCTACTGTTATTACCCGGGAGTGGTGTGGTGATCAGTCTGGCCCTGTCCTCAATAGATTCCTACGTCAGTTATATCCTTATCAGCATCTCACTGATGCTGCTTTGGGGAGCCACGCTCTCGACTTCACTGCTGAATATGATGCTGCTTTGGCTGGTGCCAAAGGACCCCAGAAGCAGTCGTGATACCCAGGCCGCCTGGGTGAAGCTGAAGCAGTAGCGAAGCGGCAGACTGGCAGCCTGGTTTTGCTGGTTGTTAGGGAAGGTGCGAACAAGTCCCATGTGTGCTCTGCGTCGGCTTACGGGCTTGGATGCAAGGCGTGGTTCGCAGCAAATGGCCTAGTCCTTTGCAAGAAGCACAACACAGCAGACAGGTCTGTAAGCCACGCCCTTTGGGGCTTTCACAGCAACCGGCTTTCTGCGTTATCCGACTTCGACAGGCCCCGGCATGCCTTCAGTCAGATGCCTTGAACGCCAGTTGCTGTGCAAGCCAGAGTGCCACGAGGACTTATTCGCACCTTCCTTAGTACTTTGTCTGTCTGGGGCCTCTGTGACTGTGGGCTCCTTTGCTTTTTGAGTCTCTTGGCTTTTATAAATCTCTTGCTTTTATGAATGACACCTCCCAGACAGGGGCAAACTTGCAATCAAGCACATAAATCCTTATGGTCTTAAGCGTTTTATCGTATTTACTGAAATATTCAGCAATCCATACAAGCTGGACACAAATATATCATCAAGTAACATCTCATTGATTTACGTCACTTTTTGTACGTTTTCCGGATAAATGTAATCGACTGGATGGCGACTTGCGCCTATTTTATCCGGCATGGGCCTCTGCCTGTGATCCCAGCTCCCGAACGGAGACAAACAGAAGAGCAAAAGCATGAAAAAACACTTCGAACTCATAGATAAAGCCACTTTCTTTGGTGCACTGGGCCTGCTGCTTGCGGTGGTGATCCCGCTGGCGCTGTTTCCGGTTGAAGGGGCAGAATGGATAGCTGTTGCCAAGGCGTTTATGACGGATAAGTTGGGTTTTGCTTACCTGTCGCTTGGGCTAGCCGCCTTCTTCTTTATGATTTACATCATCTTCTCGGATATCGGCCAGATTAAGCTCGGCGATGCCGATGAAAAGCCGGAATTCGCCACAGCTTCCTGGGCGGCGATGCTGTTTTGCGGCGGGATAGGCGCCAGTATCCTCTATTGGGGCACGATTGAGTGGGCCTATTACTATCAACATCCGCCGTTTCAACTTCAAGCCGGCAGTGAAGAAGCGGTGCGCTGGGCCGCGACTTACGGCCTCTTCCACTGGGGGCCCATCGCCTGGAGCATCTATTTGATCCCGGCCATCCCTATCGCTTATTTCTTTTATGTTCGCAGGCAGCCTGTGCTCAAGGTATCGGCGGCCTTGATGCCTGTCATAGGGGAAGGCCGCAGTCACGGCAAGCTCGGTAAGTTTATCGATATATTATTTATTTTCGGCTTGCTGGGTGGGGCAGCGACAACGCTTGGGTTGGCGGCGCCGCTGATCAACGAAGGCTTGAGTTACCTGTTTGATCTACCATCGACCACGGGTAGCCAGATTGGGGTTTTGCTTCTGTGTACTGCACTGTTTGCCTATTCCTCCTACAAGGGAATGGATGAAGGCATTAAGGTGCTGAGTAATATCAACTTCTGGGGCGCGCTGGCGCTGCTGGCATTTATTCTGTTTGCCGGCCCTACCATTTTTATGTTGGAAACCGGCCTGGATTCTCTGGGACGTATGCTGAGCAACTTCTTTATGATGGCCACCTGGGCCGAGCCTTTCGGTGGTTTGGGCACTTTTGAGAATACCCATTTCCCTCAGGACTGGACCATCTTCTATTGGGCCTGGTGGTTGGTGTTTGCGCCCAGCATGGGCTTGTTTGTGGCGCGGATCTCCCGCGGCCGCACCATCAAACAGATGGTGGCCGGTTCAATTTTCTTCGGCTCCCTGGGCTGTGCCATGTACTTTATGATCTTGGGTAATTTCGGCTTGTCGTTGCAGTTATCCGGTGAGCTGGATGTGGTGGGTATCCTCAATGAACACGGGGCGACCAGGGCAATTTTTGCGATATTGGAGCAGTTGCCGTTCAGCTATCTGGTCATCGCAGTCTTTACGATCTTGTGTATCATCTTTACTGCCACCACCTTTGATTCCATCTCCTATATTCTGGCGTCAGTGGTGCAAAACAATGTCACCGAGGAACCACTGCGCTGGAACCGCCTATTCTGGGCCTTTACCCTGTCTTTTATGCCTTCGGTACTGATGTTTATGGGTGGGCTCGCCACCTTGCAGACGGCGGCTATCGTCGGTGGTTTGCCGCTCTTGGTGATAGCCGTGATGCTGATGATGTCCGGGGTCAAGGCGGCCATGCTGGACCTGAGTCATCAGGATGGTTATGAGGATCCCGTGATTAATATTTCGGATCTGCCTGAGGTCGATCCCTGGAGCCGTGAGGGCCAGGCGCTGGCCAAGTTTGAGCAGCTGCGAGACAGTGCCATAGAGGCTGCCGATGCCGAGCGTGAAGCCCTGGATGCCATCTGGGAGCTGAAAAAACAGCTGCGCCGTGAAGCCTTGAGCCGCAGTGAATCGCACCTGGAATTGGGGGATGCGCCCGATGAGTCACTTGCCGAGCTGCAGCGCCTCACAGATGAAGCCATGACGGCGAAGGAACGTAAACTGCAAGCCTCGGAGCAAGCCCAGTCTGCCCGCATTACCTTCAATGAGCTGATGCGGCAGAAACAGGAAGAGGAAGCATTGCAGGCACAGGAAGAGGCCAAGGCACAGATCATTGAACGCCTCAATGGCCGCGACTCGTAACGCTATGGCCCGGTTTGCCGCCCGGGCCTAAAGCGGCAAGAATATTCTTGGCTGGTTATTGGCGATTGGCTCAATCACAGCGATGATCTTCGGGGTGATCTCTACCATTCACTTTAGCCTGCGCAGCATGAGCAGTTTTGATCTCTTGGTGATCCTGGTATTGCTGACAGGTGGCATAGGTTTGTTGCTGCGCTCACTCAAAGGTAGCTGAAACTGTCTCAAAAAGGCGTTACTGCGTTGACCGGCAACGCCTTTTTAGTCTTAAAACAACTTATTCAGCATGCGCCTGACGACGCTCGACTCATCTTGCTTGAATGGCTCTGCGTTTTCTTCGGTCAGACAATCAAACTTGGCGATGATTTCCAGCAGGCGTTTGCGCTCATCTGCGGTCAACAGCCTGGACATATCCGGCAGCCGCTGTTGGCTGGCCAAGTGAATAATGAAAGACTCAGGTTGCCGCCCTTCGTGCATGGCAAAATACACAGTGGCCTGTGGCGTCACACCTATCCTATCCAACCAGAGTAGCGCCCAGAATTCCTTGTCGGCTTCAAGTTGCAGGCTCACATCGACATCGCCTATGCTTGAGTGCCCAAGCGCTTCATCCTGCCAACGTTCGGCCATATTCAGATGGCCTTCGGCAACCAAATGGTTGACATAGGCTTCCCTGACACTGGGACAGCCCAACCAGTGCAGCCCTCGCTTCCCAAGACCGCTGAGAAACAGTGCCAGCCGCTCTCCCATCTCGGTTGGCAACAGCCAGACAAAGTCTGCCACGCCAACCTTGCCGCGATAATCGCTGTAGGGATCCCAGCCTTGCAGAACCGGCAGTTTCAAGGCTTGTGGTGTCAGGTTTTCCAGGCCTTCGCCGCTTTGTAAATAGGCCTGTAACTTGTCATAGACAGCCTTCGCCGCTGCCGGTTTGAGTTTTTGCTCCAGGCCGCGTTGCAGGCTGAGGTTAAATAGCTCAAAGGTTTGCTGCGGCAAGGGGCGCTCCGGGAAACAGGCCTTGAGATCGGCAATAAATCCCAGCATGGCAGTTTCATCGCAATAGTTTAGGGCATCCAACAGCTTTTGCTGAGCCAGCCAATGGCTGCGGCCTATCATGCTGTTATCTTCGGGATCGCCTTCGGCAAAGCTTGCCAATCGCTCCAGGTAACGTTGCCAGAAGCGCTCATTGGCCGGCGCATAGCGCGCGATGCGCCTGTCTTGCAGCAAAGTATGGGCATCCAGCTGCGCCTCGCTGACTCCCAGTGCCAGCAGCTTTTGATGCAGGCTCTGCTCTGTCTGCGGATCATCTATGGCGGCATATCCTTCATAGTTTGCGTAAAACTGACTGATGCGGCTGATAAGCACCATAGGCGCCAGTTTCAAAAGCAGTTGCCAGTGGCGCTGGGCCAGGATCTGCAGTTCGGTGTGAGCCTTTGGCAGTTGGCTATTTAACAGGAAAAACAGGCTGAGCAGGCCGCGCTGGAAACCATCGTCCGGGAAAAACAACCAGTAGGCCGCTTGACGCTGGCTTATCTGGCTTCCGCGTTTCCCCCCATCCTTGCCAAGTAGCGATTCGGCAACGGCGGCCATAGTGTCAGCATCCTGCTGCTCCTTGACCTCAGTGAGCCAGGCCTTGAGTATCAAATGCTGCGGATTATCGCTATTGAAGCGGCCACCATGCCGATTGAAGACACGCATATAGGCAGTGAGGAAATGCTGCTCCAGCCAGCCAAGCAGCGCCTGGGTTTCTGCCTCTGTGCACTCGGGGCGGCCGAGCCGATAGGCGGCATAGGCGACGCCTCCCAAGTGGGTCGGCAACTTGTCCAGTGCCGCCGGCAGACGCTCGGCAATGGCTGCATCCAACTGTGCGAAGTCACTTTGCTTGCAGGTATGGCTAAGCAGGAAAAAAGGCAGCTCTTCCAAGCTGGGTAGTTGGCAGTCGCCTTGAGTTTGCCCGGAGCTCTTGCCACTTTCCGGCTCTGCCTGGGCGCTGCCGGTATCTGTCTTATCCTGCTGCCAGGGGGCGAACCTGTCGTCCATCAACCAGGCTTCGGCAACCTGTGCCTTGGGCTCAGCGCCGAGCGCATCCTGCAGCGCCAGCGCCTCATCTTCCACCCTGTGCCCCAAGATCAATTGCTGCTTGACCTGATCCCGCCACAGATCAGTGTCTTCAAGTTCCGCTTCTACTGGCCAGTCTTCCAGGCTGTAGAAGAATTCCAGTATTGGCTGGGTTTGTTCCAGCGTTTGTTCATCGGCATAGGCCAGTAGCGGGGTTTGCTTTAGACGTTTGAGCAGCTGCGCCTTAAACCAGGTGTAATCGTCAGCATGCTCGCTAAAGTGTTCCAGCAGGCTGGGGTTGACAGGATCACCCTCGGCGGTTTGGAAAAAACAGCGGCGGCTCTGTTCGCCATCACAGTGCAGATAGGCGTGGATTAGTTCGCGGCGCCAGCCGAACTCCTCTACCAGTTTGCCCAGCAGTTCCACGGGTGTATAGCCGCTGTCCAAATCCCAGTAAGGCACTAAAAAGGCGGCCAGATAATGACTCAGTTCGGGATATTGCCTGGCCAGCATGTAGAGGGCTTCTACCCCGAAGACGTTGTAGTCATCGAGAAAGAGATCGCTAAAGTCGTTACGACTGCGGGAGAAGGCCACCATGGCCTCGGCAGTTGCCTTGATCTCGTCCAATAGCTCGGGGAAGTTCAGCGCTGCGGCAAACAGCACGGCTTCAGTGCAATATTTAAAGGTGTGGTGCGCTCGAGCGGCGCTGAGTGCATGCACCAGCAAGTTGCGGTTGTCGCCGGCATCGTCATTGCTAAGCGGCCGCTGCTGCTCGTTGACAAACTCGATATTGAACAGCAGGGAGCCTTCAAGACGAAAGGCGCTGCCATCGTGCAGGTGTTGCCGGTATTGCTGCAGCGCCTGGGAGATGCTAACGGGATCTTGTGGCTTGAGGCTGATGCTGAGGGTTTTGTCGAACTGGGACATATTGCTTCCTTGATTTTAAATTAACGCTTTTGCCGGTCGCTGCCTGTAAGGCACTTCCTGTTAAACAACCGGCGACCGCGCCGTGAGCCAGGGCGCGGGCAGTTATCCTGTTATTAGTTGTTTATTGGGGTGTTCCCAACTGCTTTTTTATCTATGCCTTCCTTAAGAGCCTGCTATTAAGAGCCTTGCGCCAAATCTTTGGCCAGTTGCCGTACCGTGGCAGACTCGTCTTGCAGGAAGGAGCTGAAAAGCTCGGCGTCAACCCCGGCTTGCGCCAGCAACTTCAGCAGGCGTACACGTTCGTCTATGGTCAAGAGCTGCGAGGTCTCCGGCAGTCGGCC
Source organism: Shewanella sp. MSW (assembly GCF_007636515.1). Classification (NCBI taxonomy): domain Bacteria; kingdom Pseudomonadati; phylum Pseudomonadota; class Gammaproteobacteria; order Alteromonadales; family Shewanellaceae; genus Shewanella; species Shewanella sp. MSW. The sequence goes on along the minus strand of NZ_LVDR01000003.1, from coordinate 250,140 downwards.
CTCATCGGCCAAATGTCTGAGGAAGGGCGCCGGGGCGCGGCCTTGGCTTACGGCGAAATAGACAGTGCTTTGCGGCGCTACGCCTATGCTGTCGAGCCAGCCAAGGGCCCAGTTTTCCTTGGCACTCTGAAAGGCTAACCCAGTGTCATAGTCGCTGTGACGCTTGTGTCCTACGCTTTGATCTTCCCAGCGCTGCGCCATCGAGAGACTACCCTCGGCAATGAGGTGGTTGACATAGGCCGTCTCCACACTCGGCCGGTGAAGCCAATACAGGCTTTGGGTTCCAAGGCCTGCGAGAAACAGGGCCAAAGCTCGCCCCTGCGCTTCAGGCAGCAGCCAGACAAAGTCGCTGAGCTCAGCCGCATCGGCGGGGTCGTCCGAGCGGCAAGGCGCCCAGTCCTGCAACTCGGCAGTGGCTTGGGGCGTCAAGGGCTCAAGCCCTTCGCCCGATGCCAGATAAGTCTTGAGTTGGCGGCAGAGGTTTTGCGCCTGCTCTTCGGTAAATGATTTGCTGAAGCTTTGCCGCAGGCAAAGATCAAACAGTTCGAAAAATGCCTGCGGCAGAGGAGTCTCGGGGAAGTTGGCCTTGAGATGGCCAAAAAAGTTCAGCCTCGGCAGCTCGCGGCTTGTGTGCAGCGCTTGCAACAACTGCTGCTGTTGCTGCCAGAGGCGGCGGCCTATCATGCTGTTATCCTCCGGGTCGGCTTCGGCAAACCGGCTCAGCCTGGTGATATAACCTTGCCAGAAGCGTTTATCGGCCGGGCGATAGGCAGCCACCTGTTGTTCTGTCAGCAGGGTATGAGCATCGAGCTGCGCCTCGCTGACACCCAGCTTGAGCAGGTTTTGCCGCAATTCGGCCTCGATATGCTCATCATCAATGGCCGGATAGAAGGCGTAGTCAGCCCAGCAATAATAAATTTTTTCAATCAGTTGCAGCGGATCTAACCTCAGCCATAGCTGCCAGTGCCTTTGTGCCAGGGTTTTTAAGGCCTGCCACTGCGGCGCTTCGAGCTTCGGGGCGCAGAGCAGGAAATACAGCGCCAACAAGCCGTTTTGGAATCCTTTATTGGCATTGGACCACAAGAGTGCAATACGCTTTCCGTCCTTACTGGTATAGAGTATCTCAGAGGCAATTTGAGCCATCTTGGCAACATCGCCCTCGGTGTCGATATCCGTGAGCCAGCTCTTGAGAAGGCGATGTTCACGCCTTTTCTTTTGGTACTCCCCGCCCTCATAGAAGATATGGTGCTGAAACTGTAATGGCAACTGCTGCGCCAGCCAGCGAAGCAGCGCCGCGGTCTCGTTGGCCTTGTCGGCTTCCGGGCTTAAGCTGTGGGGCGAGTTCAGGCGGCTCAGGCGATAGGCGGCATAGGCGCAGGCGCCAAGGCTCTTGGGCAGTTCGGCCAGCGCGCTCAGCATAGCCTCTCCCACTTCGGCATCCAGCTCCTCCAGCTCGCCAATCCTGAGATAGTCTTCCGGCTCTTCCAGGTCATAAAATAGCGCGGCATAGTCAGAGCCCGGCTCGTTATCATACTGATCCCAGTCATAGTCCTCTGCCAGAGCCTGCTCTTTCCCGGTTTGCCATAGACAATGACGGTCGTCTTCCCGCCAGGCCTCTGCCACTATTACCAGAGGTTGGCTCTGCTCGCTCAGCTGCGCCAGCAAGGAAAGCGCTTCATCCTCTACCCGGCGACCCAAGATCAATTGCTGCTTGACCCGATCCCGCCACAGTTCAGTGTCGTCAATGTCAGCCTCTACCGGCCAGTCGCCCAGACTGTAGAAGAACTCCAGTACCGGCTGGGTTTGTTCAAGCGGTTGTTCATTGGCATAGGCCAGTAGCGGGGTTTGCTTTAGACGCTTGAGCAGCTGCGCCTTAAACCAGGGGTAATCGTCCGGATGCCCGGCAAAATGTTCCAGTAGGCTGAGGTTGACTGAAGCACCCTCAGTGGTCTGGAAAAAGCAGCGGCGATTCTGCTCGCCGTCGCAGTGCAGATAGGCGTGGATCAGTTCGCGGCGCCAGCCGAACTCCTCCACCAGTTTGCCCAGCAGTAACACAGGTTGGTAGAAGCTTTCCAAGTTCCAGTAAGGCACCAGAAAGGCGGCCAGATAATGGCTCAGCTCGGGATATTGCCTGGCCAGCATGTAGAGGGCTTCCACCCCGAAGACGTTGTAGTCATCGATAAAGAGATCGCTGGAGTCATTGCGGCGGCGGGAGAAGGCCACCATGGCCTCGGCAGTGGCCTTGAGCTCGTCCAATAGCTCGGGAAAGTTCAGCGCTGCGGCAAAGAGTACTGGTTCGGTGTAAAAGCTGAGTCTGTGATCCCGGCGGGCAGTATCGAGGGCGTGTTCCAACAAGGGGCGGTTGGCACCGGCATCGTCACGGTTAAGCGGCCGCAGCTGCTGATTGACGAACTCGATATTGAACAGCAAGGAGCCATCGAGTCGAAAGGCGCTGCCGTCGTTCAGGTGTTGCCGGTATTGCAGCAGTGCCAGGGCGATGCTGGCGGGATCCTCTGGATTGAGGCTGACGCTGAGGGTCTTGTCGAACTGAGACATACTACTTCCTTGAAACTGGGGTCCTGCCCGGGCACTGGGATGTGACGTTTTTCGCCATGAGGCCCAAGGCTTGGCTAGTCTAACGACAGTGGCTTTGAGGGTAAACGCCTTATCCGCCACGGTGGCATTTTTGTGAGGCTCGCAGTTTGCAACCTGTTTGCTGTGGCGTAGCGCTCACTTTCCACAGTCGCGGGGGTTAGGTTGTTTGTCAGGGATTGCCCTTCACAGAGCAACTGGCTAGGGTTAAGGCCTTTTTGTACAGGAGTTGGTTTTCCCTCCGGCGGAGCCTGTCATGGCTTGGGTGAAGTCGTCTCGATGGGACAGCCCAAGTCAATCAGGCGGGATGTGGGAAAACAAATACGGCATTGCCTCAATCAAACTCTTGTCACGGAACGGTATAAATAAAAAATAAGGAAGCAGCAGTATGGCGCCAAGAGTTTGTTCCAGTGCACTGGAAGCGGTATCCCTGATAGGGAATGATGAATTTATCTGGACCCACTCTATGGGAGCCACCCCCAGAGTCTTGCTGGAGGCGCTGGCACAGCATGCCATGACGCGGCAGAACCTGACCTTGCTGCAACTGCATACCGAGGAAGCCGAGGCCTTGAGTGTGCCCGAGCTTAAGGGCCATCTGCGCCATCGCTGTTTCTTTGGCGGCGCCCCGACCCGCGCCCTGCTGGCCAGTGGCGAGGCGGATTATGTGCCTGTCTTTTTATCCGAGGTGCCCAAGCTGTTTCGCTCCGGCGAGCAACCCATAGATACGGCGCTGGTACAGGTGTCACCGCCTGACAGCCATGGCAACTGTTCGCTGGGGATCAGTGTCGAAGCCAGCCGCGCCGCTTGTGATGTGGCAGGCCGCATCATAGCCCATATCAACCCGCAAATGCCGCGCACCCATGGCGACAGCTTTGTACCCTATGACCGCTTTGCCGCCGTGTATGAACAGAGTTCGCCTCTGCCCGAACACCCCATGGCCGGAGCCGATGCCATCAGCCAGGCTATCGGCAAGCATGTGGCCTCTCTGGTTGAAGACGGCGATTGCCTGCAGATGGGCATAGGTGCCATTCCGGATGCCGTTTTGGGGCAGTTGGCAGACAGACGAAACTTAGGGATCCACACCGAACTGTTCTCCGACGGCATTCTGGCGCTTTATCGCTCCGGGGCGATTAACAACAGCCGCAAGAAGGTGCATCCGGGGAAGTTGGTCACCGGCTTTGCGCTTGGCAGTCGCGCCCTCTATGACTTTGTCGATGACAACCCCGAAGTGCTGTTTCTGGATATAGAGCAGGTTAATGACACCTCGGTTATCCGCCGCAACCCGCAGGTGATGGCCATCAACTCGGCGCTGCAGGTGGATATTTCCGGCCAGGTATGCGCAGACTCCATAGGTACCCGAATCTATTCCGGGGTAGGTGGGCAGATGGACTTTATTCGCGGCGCCGGTCTTTCTCCCGGCGGGCGCTCGGTTATCGCCCTGCCGAGCACGGCCGCCAATGGCGCGGTTTCCCGTATCGCGCCCGTGCTGAGCCCAGGTGCCGGGGTAGTGACTACTCGGGCCCATGTGCACTATATTGCCACCGAATATGGTTGCGCCAACCTCAGGGGCCGCAGTATCCGCGAGCGGGCCAGAGCCTTAATCGACATAGCGCATCCGGATTTTCGCGAATCCCTGTGCCGGGAGACATTCGAGCTCTGGGGTTTGAGTATTTGAGTTAACGCTCATTACGTAAAATTTAACGCTGTTATCATGGTGTTAACTTTGTATACCGGGTAAGATGCGGTCAATCTCTTATCGCGGTAGGTTCCATGAGCGACAGCAGCTTCTTTTTGGGTGATTGGCAGGTCGAACCCGGCAGCAATAGTTTGCGGCTGGGAAAGCGCCTGCGGCAGTTGGAACCCAAAGCCATGGATGTGCTGCTGTATCTGTGTCGTCGCAACGGCGAGGTAGTCAGCAGCGATGAGCTGCTGGATGCCTGTTGGCCAGGCAGCGACACGGGCGATAACCCGCTGCACAAGACCATCAATCAGCTGCGCCGGGCGCTGGACGACAAGGCCGGCGATCCTTCTTTCATCGAAACTATCCGCAAACGCGGCTATCGAGTTGTAGCCGATATCCGTTTCCCCATCGGCCACGAAGCCAGTTTGCCGTCGCTGGCCTGGAGCCTGGGCTCACCATTTCCCGGGTTAAAACCCTTCAGCGCCGATTATGCCGGGGTGTTTTTCGGCCGCAGCGAACAGATCAACGCCTTACTGGAACGCATAGCCCGGCAGATCAAACATGGCCGCGGGTTTTGCTTGCTGCTTGGCCCCAGCGGCAGCGGTAAGTCGTCGCTGATCAACGCAGGTATTTTGCCCAATCTGGCTTCGCCTCAGGGCTTTCACGGCATAGGCCTGACCTGCTATTCGATACTGGATCTGGCCGATGTCGCCGAAGATCAACTGCTGATGGAATTGGCCGCCGCCATGCTCGACTGGGAGCTGGACGATGCGCCGGTATTGGCAGGCTACAGCGCCGAAACGCTGGCGCATGCACTGGAACAGGATATCGACAGCCTCTGCGCCCAACTCTGCCAGGCGCTGCCGTCCCAAAATTGGCAGAAGCCCAGGTTCGGCCTGTTTGTCGACCGTCTGGAAGTGCTGCTGTCTTCGCCGCGCTTCTCGGCCGCCGCCCGTGAGCAGGGGCTGGCGCTGCTCGACACCCTGGCGCGTTCCGGAGCCGTATTGCTGCTCAGCGCCTGTCGCAATGAGTTCTACCCTCAGGTGGTTGCCAGCCCCAGCTTGATGGCGGGCAAGGGCAATGGCGCCCATTTCGATCTCTTGCCGCCCAGCCGTCAGGAACTGCTGCAGATGATACGCTTGCCGGCCGCAGCCGCAGGCTTGAGTTGGGAATTTGACCCTGAATCGGCACTGGGCTTGGATGAGCTGCTGTGCCGTGAGGCCGCCAGTAACCCGGATGCCCTGCCCATGTTGCAGTATATGCTGCAGGCCCTGTATCTGCAGCGCAGTGACGACAACCAGTTGCAACTGGCGGTTTATCACCGTCTGGGTGGGCTGGCCGGGGCTATAGGCCAGGCCGCCGAAGATGCCATCGCCTCCTTGTCGAGCTCGCAAAGGGCGGCCCTGCCGAGGGTGCTGTCGCTGCTGGTGACCCTCAGGGAAGATGAGCAGTCGGTCACCAGTCGCAGTGCCAGATATTCCGAATTGGCCACGGATGCCGAGCGTGCCTTGGTACAGGCCTTGGTCGACAGTCGGCTGTTTGTCTCCCATCTGGAGGACAGCGAACCTGGTTTCAGCATAGCCCATGAAGCCTTGCTCAGACGCTGGTCCAGGGCCAGAGACTGGATAGATAGCCACAGGGAAGGGCTGGCGGCCAAGGCCAGGCTGTTCCATCAGGCCAGGCGCTGGCAACAACAGCAGTGCAGCCGCGATTTTCTGCTGCCCCAGGGCAAGCCACTGACCGAAGCGCTGGCGCTGAAAAACGATCCCCTGCTTGAGCTGGATCCTGTCAGCGAAAGCTATGTTGCCGCCTCCAGCGCCAGAGGGCAGCGCCAACGGCGCCTCAAGGGCGCGACCTTCATGCTTTTATGTCTCTTGACCCTCATCTCGGTATTCATGAGTTATCGCAGCGTTGAAGCCGAGCATCAGGCGCAGGCAAAGCGCCTGGCGGCAGAAGACTTGCTGGGCTTTATGGTGGGCGACTTTGCCGACAAGCTGCGCAGCATAGGCCGGATGGATCTGCTCGATGGTGTCAGCAACAAGGCGCTGGATTATTTTCGTGAGGCCGACGGCAGCCTGAGTGAGGCGGCGCTGTTTCGCCATGGCCAGACACTGGAAGCCATGGGTGAGGTGGCCTATTCCCGTGGCCGGGTGGATGAAGCGGAAAAGGCACTGCTGGCCGCCAGAGACAAACTCTTGCCGCTGCTGTCCGGCAGTACAGATCAGCTGGAGCTGTTAAAGACCCTTGGCGCCAATGCTTTCTGGCTTGGGCAACTCAAGTATGACCAGAGCGATTGGCAGGGCACCCGCCCCTGGTTCGAGGCTTATCTGCAACACAGCCAGGCCATGTACCGACTGGCGCCGGACAACAGCGAAGCGCTGATGGAACTCTCCTACGCCCATAACTCTCTGGGGTCCTTATCGATGGAGCTGCAGGACTTCAGCAAGGCGCGCCAGGGCTTTGAAGAGTCGCTGCGGCTCAAGCTGATTGCATTGTCCGAGTCGCCGGATGATCCTCAGCGTCTGGCCGATGTCGCCAATGCCCGCTCATGGCTAGCCAGCGCCGCCAGTGCTGAAGGGGATATTCAAGCAGCCATCGCCATTCATAAGCAGATAGCTGAAGAGTTAAAACGGCATGCTCAGGGAGAACCCTATCAGCTATATAGATTATCCGGGAATCTGGAGATCTTGGCTCAGTTGTACAGAGCGGTGCAGCAACCCGAATTGGCCAGAGAGAGCGCAATTGAAGCCAGTCGGGCTATTGCTGCCGCACTTGAGGCCGATCCGGAAAATGAGCGCTGGCGAATGCAGCAATCTTTTGTTGAGGTGTTACTGGTTAGCTTGCTACCGGCATCAACAGAAAAAACGGCCATGCTTAATACTTTGAATGGATATATGGCCAGTGAGCCGTCAAGCGAAACCTCGACTAAACAGCTTAAATTGGAGGCTCGTTTTTGGTTGGCTGCTGCCAATGAGCGGCTCGAACAAGGTGATTATCAGCAAGCTCAGAAGCTTGCTTTGTTGGCAGAAGCGTTTTTTACAACATTAGGACAGAAAACGGTTTTGGGCACTGTCGATATGGGAGCCTTGGCCGAGGCTGGGCTTGTAACCGCCTATAGTGTGTCCATGTTAAATAACGATATAAGCTTTGCCTATACTCACTGCCAGAAAGTCAGCCGAATGCTGCAACCATGGGTCACTGTGAATCATGATGCCCGTATACTCGCGCCTTATGCTATGGCTTTGGATTGCATGGATGACCAACAGGAACTATTGAAAATGAAGGCTAAATTTGAGCCACTTGGTTATCGTTTTCGTCAATTTAAATACCCCCTCAAAAACTAACCTGAAACAAGGATGAAGCAATGTCTGTTCCCGTAAAAAATATCATTGTCACCATTACTCTGGATGACAACCGCGTGCCTCAGTTTGCCTATGAGCCGGACGGCCCAGTAGTGGTAGATAAGCCCAACACTCATATTATCTATAAGCTGCAGGACAAGACTGATATGGACTTGGCCTTTGTCGGCGCCTCTTTCGATACCCCCTTCGACGGTATTATCGATGCGGTCAAGACCGAGGCTCCGGATATGCTGATACTGATGGATACCAACTCAGTGGTGGGTAAGACAGGCTTTAGGCTGATCCTCAGTAACAGCAGCAACACTCTGCTGGTTTCAAGCCAGGATCCTGAAGTCGTGAATACCGGCAATAACTGAGCAAGTTTATGTTACTGAAAGGGTGTTCAACCCAGGCTTGATTACATTAACCTGGGTGGCTTCAGTCCTGAAACTACCCATTAAGTTTTTCATCTCCACATAAGGCATGTGGAGCGAATTGACATGGAGTCGTTATGCGTATTGCTTTGATGGCCAGCGCGCTGCTGGCAAGCTTTCCCCTGGCACTGAGTGCCGCTACTCAGGCCGAGATCGATCTGGCGATGGCGCCGGTAAAGAGTGACGCCGAGTTGCAACTCTTGCTGGCCGAGCCCGGATCCTGAAGTCGTAAATAAGCCTGACTAAACAAGTTGTAGAAGTGAGATATTCTGCTTGTTTTTGTTTAAATGTGGGGGCTCTAATCTTAAAGCTGTCACTAAGGATATAAAGTAACTATTTTCCCCGAATCGTGCCGAACGGGGGATTCTTTCCCGCCCGAAAAGCTCCAATGGTTGCCAATCATTGCCGTATTTCTGTGGTTGGACGCCTTTCCTGTCTACAGAAGGTTGGAATTATTAACGATATTTTTCAATAGATTACATCGTAAGCTTATCAGAAGGTTTGCCTTGTACGTACGCGCTAGAGTTATCCCTGTCGAAATTGAACAACCCGCAGGTCGGGAGGGAGAACAGCATGGCAAGCCCCTACAGCAATGAAGCTGGTTTTAGTCAGTGTGAGTGTGACAGCGAGGCTTTGGCGACCCTGATTGAGTGCATGCAGCAACCTATGGTGCTGGCCGATGGTGAGGGCAAAGTGTTGGCGGTGAACTCTCCGGCGGCCGAGTTGCTGGGCGATCAGAGCGAAACCTTTGCCGGTGAATTCTGGCATACCTGGTTGGCGGCGCCTTACCGTAGCCGCTACGCCAGCATGTTCAGCAGCCAATACGGTCGCCAGGTACCACTGCAACATGGTCCCTGGGAGGTATTGCTCAGACGTGTCGATGGGGTGGAGCTGCCGGTGAATCTGTCGCTTTCCTTTATTCAGGGTTTGCTGCCGCTGTTTGTGATTGGTTTGCATGATCTCAGCGGCCACAGGGATGAGATTAAACGCCTGTCCACCCTGGCGGCGACCGACTATTTGACCGGACTGGCCAATCGCCGCACCTTTACCGAGACACTGGAACGCCAGTGGCAGCAGTGCATTGATAAGCACAAGCCCATCAGCACCTTGATCATAGATGCCGACCATTTCAAACAGTTCAACGATCAGCATGGTCACCTGATGGGGGACGAATGCCTGAAATTGATGGCCAAGACCATAGCCGCGGCGTTGCCATCGCCCCAGTGTCTGGCGGCACGTTTTGGCGGTGAGGAGTTTGCCCTGGTGTTGCCCGGATTCAACAGCGCCATGGCCTGGGTGGTGGCCGAGCAGATAGCCGAGGCCATTCGTAGTCTGGACTTTGTCAAATTGGGGCTGAGCCGTGAGGTTTGTGTCAGTGTCAGCCAGGGGATTGCCACTGAGATCAATGGCCAGTACCGCACCGCCGAGGCCATGCTCAGTGCGGCGGATACCGCCCTGTACCGGGCCAAGAGCGATGGCCGCGACAGGATCAAGTTATCCGCCTGAGGAGGAGAGGATGAACTGGTATGTGATGACGCTGATGCCCAGTGCCCGGGAGCGGGCCGACTGGTTTGTCGATATTCAGCTGCGGCGCTACTGCCATTCGCCGAAAAAAGCCGCCCTGAGACTGTGGAAGGGCTACTGCACCGAGCCTTTGGTAAGGCAGCTGCTGAGCGACTTACAACAGATAGCAGCGGCTGAGGGGCAACTTCTGGCGGAAGAGCAGCGCTATTTGCAGGCCTTGTTGGCCCACTTCGACTGGTTGGCGAGTCAGCAACAGATGCGTTTGAGTCTCTCCTGAGCCTCACTGTGAAAGTGATAGAGGGCATCCTGAGGTTTGTCCTGACGCCAAAGTGCCTTGTCATCCAGGCCCAGCAACAGGGCGCGCAGGATAATCCCTGTCAGGCCGTGCGACACAAGGATCACCCGCTCCGGGGTTGCCGGATCGGTCAGCCAATGTGCCAGCCGCTGTTGCACCTGGAGTAGTGTTTCTGCGCCCGGGCCCTGCAGATACCAGTCATTGCGCCCGGCAAGCTCGGGTCTGGCGGCGTGGATATCGGCGACCCGGGTCTGCTCCCATTCACCTAAACCGCATTCAATCACCCTGGGCTCGGCAATAATGGCGCCGGGATCCCGGCAAAGCACCTCTGCCACCAGAGTCGCCGTTTCCATAGCCCTTCCCAGCGGGCTGGAAACCAGCTGAAATTCTTGTTCAGGATTGCCTGCCGATTGCCGCAGCTGTTGTTGCAAGGCAACACCATAGGCCTTGGCCTGTGCCCTGCCGAGTTCGGTCAGCGGCGAGTTACAGTGTCCCTGCAGCTTACCGGCGGCATTAAATTCAGTTTGGCCGTGGCGTAGTATAAATATTTCCTTTGGCATGGCGGTCAATTCCCGATACTGCTTAAACGGTTGGCTGCGAAAGAGGGTACTCCCCGGCTGCGTAAGGAGCAAGTTGGAGCTGAATACTAGTGGCCCACTTGCCGTGGGCTTCCTGTCCATCTGCACCGCAGGTGATGGGCTGCAGCTTAGCCAGCAGCTAAACCAGCAGATAAACCCAAGGTCATTGGTTAGTTTTTGCCTGAAGCTATCATAGCCGCTGTACCAGCGGCCTAAAGTCGTGGTGTAAGTGCATCCATGCACAAGAGCCAGTTCGCCATCCCTGGCTCTCGCTCGTAGCCGGTCGCTACGCGACACTCGCCAAACCACACCGGGCAAGGGGCTTTGCTTGTCCAAAGCCCCTTGCATCCCCAAGGACACCCCGACGTAGCCGAAATCCCCGCTGGCTTATGAAACAAATTGGCTACACTCAGGACTCGCCAAATGCATCCATGCATAAGGGCCAGCTCGCCATCCCAGGCTCTCGCTCATAAGCTTGTTGCTTCGCAACATTCGCCTTGCTCGACCTTCGAGCCTCGACATCCCTGTCTCGGCTACGCCAATTTGCAACAACGCCAGCGGCGGCTCCGAAGGGGGATTTGGTGCAATTCTGTAATAATAGCGTTGCTTGAAATTGCTTATATACCCACAGACCTACGCCTAATTCTAGGCATAGGCGGGACTGTGACCGTCGAAAACAGGGCCGAATTCTGTTCCTGACAAATTCGGCATTTCCTACGTCCCTGTAGGTCAGATATTTTCGTCGAGGCGACTACCACATTTGTTCCAGACAAATGTCGGCATACACTCCATCCATGGAGATAAGGGACGTATTCACAAAAACATCCCTGTTTAACGGCCAGCTCGTCATCCATGACTCGCGCTCGAAAGCATGTTGCTGCGCAACTCTCGCCATGTCACAGGATCGCCTGTGCGAGAGGCGCACCGCAGGTGATGGGCTGCAACTTAGCTGGCAGCTAAGACCAAGTTCATTGGTGAGATTTGGCTTAAAGCCATGATAGCCGCTGTGCCAGCGGCCTAACGTCGTGGAGCTTAGCCCCACACCCGAGGAAAGGGGGCTGTATCGACTCGCCCCCTTTCCAAACCCCTAGCGACCCGCGACGCAGCGGAAAACCCCTTGTGCTTATGATGTCAATTCGCTATCGCGCCAGACGCTCAGAGTCACATCCATGTGACTCTGGCCCAGCTCAACATCCTGTTTCGCGCTCGTTAGCTCGTCGCTAGGCGACACTCGCCCCTGATTCGACTGGCGCTGCTTCGGCATCCAGATCCTTCCATGGATAAAGGCCCGTTCGCCTTCCTTGGCTCGCGCTCATAAACACACTCGCCACTGGCGAGCATTCGCCCTCAGCTACGCGATTGTCATCAACGCCCTGCGGCCGCTTCGAGCGGGAGCCGGTGCATTCTGTGAGAATGGAGTAGTTTGAAATATCTGAAGAGTTTGCAGACATACGCCTATTTTCCAGGCATAGGCGGGACTGTGACCGTCGAAAACAGGGATGTTTTCGTCGAGGCTACAGGGATGTATTCACGCCGTGTCACAGGATCGCCTGTGCATAAGCCTGCGGCAGGCAATGGGAGACATCCGTCGCCGGAGGCCCTGCCAATACTAATTAGTAACTTTTAGTTAGAAGCTATGATAGCCGCTGTGCCAGCGGCGTAAAGTCGTGGTGTAAATGCCTCCATGCACAAGGGCCAGTTCGCCATCCCTGGCTCTCGCTCGTTAGCTCGTCGCTAGGAGACACTCGCCCCTGATTCGACTGTCGCTGCTTCGGCATCCAAATCCTTCCATGGATAAAGGCCAGCTCTCCTTCCTTGGCTCGCGCTCATAAGCACACTCGCCACCGGCGAGCATTCGCCCTCGGCCACGTTATTTGCGCCAACGGCTGTCGGCGACACTGAGGGGGGAATAGGTGCAACTCTGTTAGTTCTAAGTAGCTTGAAACATCTGAAGTATTTGCAGACATACACCTATTTCCAGGCACAGGCGGAACTGTGACCGTCGAAAACAGGGACGTTTTCGTCGAGGCTACAGGGACGTATTCACGCCGTGTCACAGGATCGCCTGTGCGAGAGCCCACCGCAGGTGATAGGCTACAGTTTTGTGAGCAGTTCATTGGTGAGTTTTGGCTTAAAGCCATGATAGCCGCTGTGCCAGCGGCCTAAAGTCGTGGAGCAAATGCATCCAAGCATAACGGCAGTACTCAAAAGCACGTTGCTGCGCAGCTCTCGCCATGTCACAGGGAAGCCTGTGCGAAAGGCCGTTCTCGGACGTCCTGTCCTTCACGGCATTCGGGCTTCCTGCCCATCCGCACCGCAGGTGATGGGCTGCATCGAGGCCGGAAGCTCGGCCAATACTAACTTAGCGACTTTTAACTTGAAGCTATGATAGCTGCTGTGCCAGCGGCCTAAAGTTGTGGTTCAAATGCCTCAATGCATAACAGCCAAGTTGCCATCTCTTGATCTCGCTCGAAAGCACGTTGCTGCGCAACTCTCGCCATGTCACAGGGGAAGCCTGTGCGGGAGACCGTTCTCGGACATCCTGTCCTTATTCGGGCTTCCAGCATCCGCACTCTAGGTGGTGGGCAATAGCGGTTTGGCATTAAGCCCCGCTATTGCCAAACCCTTCCTCAATCGCGTGTTTGACCTGTACCATTGACCAGGAATTTCTCCGTGGTCAATGACTCCAGTCCCATGGGGCCGTAGGCATGGAGCTTGGTGGTGGCGATACCGATTTCGGCACCGAGCCCAAGCTCGCTGCCGTCGCTGAAGCGCGATGAGGCGTTGACCATCACCACAGAGGCATCGACCCCTTGCTGAAATTGTTGCGCCGCTTGCTGGTTTTCGGTGCAGATCACCTCGGTATGGTGGCTGCCGAAGCGGGCGATATGCTCCATGGCATCCGCCAGTGAGTCGACTTGGCGCACGGCGATTTCCAAGCTCAGGTATTCCTGGCCGAACTCCTCTTCCGTCAGCACAGTGGCCTGGTCGAAGAAGGGCGCCGCCTTCTCATCGGCATTGATCTTCACCCCCTTGTCGGCCAAGGCCTGAGCGGCGATGGGCAGCCAGACTTTGGCGATATCCTTGTGTACCAACAGGCCCTCCAGGGCATTACAGACGCCGGTACGCTGGGTCTTGCCGTTGAGCAGCAGGTTGAGCGCCTTTTCCACATCGGCATCTCTGTCGACATAGAGATGACAAACGCCTTTAAAGTGCTGGATAACCGGGATTTTAGAGTTGTCGCTGACAAAGTTGATCAGGCCTTCGCCGCCTCTTGGGATCACCAGGTCGATATAGTCGCGCTGCTGTAACAGTTCCAGCATCAGGGCGCGGTCGGGATCCGGCACCACGGATACCAGCGCGGTTGGCAGTTTGAACTCTTGCAGCACTTTGTGCAGCACTTTGGCTATCGCCAGGCTGGAGTTGAGTGCCTCTTTACCGCCGCGCAGTATTACCGCGTTGCCCGATTTGAAACACAGCGCTGCGGCATCCGCGGTCACATTGGGGCGCGCCTCATAGATCATACAGACCACCCCGAGCGGCACTCTGAGCTTGCTTATCTGAATACCGTTGGGGCGGCGGCCAAGCTCGCGGCGCTGACCCACGGGATCGTCCAGCTTGACTATGGTGTCTATGCCGCTGGCCATGGCGGCGATCCGCTCTGGCGTCAGGGTCAGCCGGTCGAGCATGGCTTCGCTGAGGCCTGCACTGCGGGCAGCAAGGAGATCTTCCTTATTGGCCTTGAGAATATTGTCATTTTCAGCGAGAAGCGCTTGGGCCATCGCCTTCAGCACCTGATTTTTGGTTTGGGTGTCTATGAGTGCCAGCTCTCTGGCCGCCTTGGCCGCTGAGCTTGCCAGTGTGGTTATCAGACTCATTTAGGTCCTCCTTTGTTCGTTGCGCTACTCTGGTGGCGGGCCACTGTTATTTCTCCAGTTGCGGCGTTTTACAGAGCAGGGCGATATCTTTTTCCGAGACTATGCCGCCCAGGCTATCGGTGAAGCTGTCGGCCAGTTCGGGGTCTTCCTGCTCGGCAATAAAACTCAGCAGGCGGCTGCTGTAGTTGCTGCGAGCCTTGGCCAGACGGGTGCCGTCGTCGCTGCACAGCAGTATGGTATCACCGGCGGCAAAGTTGCCTTTGACCTCAAGTACTTCATTGCTGGAAAGCTCGGCGCAATCCTTGGCGCTATCCATCACCTCATCGGAGGTGACTATCACTTCCCCCTGCGCCCTCACTGTGTGGGTCAGCCAGTGCATTCGCTCCTGCAGCGGGGTTTCGGATGCCCGGAACAGGGTGCCGGGATTGCGGCCCGACAACAGGGCATTGAAGCTCTCTTCTTTGAAGCCGTTGACTATGTAAGTATCAATGCCGTGGGAGCTGGCCTTTTCTGCTGCTTCTATCTTGGTGCGCATGCCGCCGGTGCCGACATCGCTGTGACTGCCGCCGGCCATGGCATAGATGGTGGCATCGATTTTATTGACTTCGGGCAGCAGCTCGGCATCGCTGTGCAGATGCGGGTTCTTGTTGTAGAGACCATCAATATCCGAGCAGATCACTAAGGTATTTGCGTCGGCAGCGGCTGCCACCATGGCCGACAGGTTGTCGTTGTCACCCACCTTGAGCGCATCTGTGGTGACGGTATCGTTCTCGTTGAGGATCGGCAGTATGTCGTGATCCAGCAGGGTAAACACGGTTTCCCTAATCGACAGATAGCGCTCTCTGTCGCGCAGATCGCCATGGGTCAGTAGAATTTGCGCCGTGGGAAAGTCGAAAAACTTATCCCAGGTCGCCATCATCTCAGTCTGCCCGGCGGCGGCCATGGCTTTTTTCAGTACCACCTGGGCCTCTGGGCTATTGACTTCACTGCCAGGTTTGAGTGGAAACCTGTGGGCTCCGGCGGCAATTGAGCCGGAAGAAACCAGTATGGTTTGAATGCCTTTGGCGCGGCAGCGCACAATGAATTGGGCTATGGCCAGCAGATAGCGCGAGCTACAGCCCTGTCTGTCAGGGGCAATCAGGGCGCTGCCGACTTTTAGAACAATTCGTTGCCTTGGTTGCTTATTCATAACTTCCTTAACCTATTTGAGGTGTTACTTCGAAGCGGAGTGGGGATTGAAACCAGACCCGGTGTCTGCCACCGGGTCTAATTGGGGAGCTGTTCTATCCAGTTATTAGTTGACCTGCAGCAGCTTTTCCCGGGTCGCATGGAAGGTCTTCTGCACTGAGTGTGAGGGATCCTGACCAAAGTGACTGACCAGCACTATCGCTGCAGAGCTCATGATAAAGCCGGGAACTATCTCGTAGATCACGCTGGAGAGTGTCTTGCCATCGGGCAATACCGGCAGCAGGATCCACAGCAGCACTGTGATGGCGCCGGTGAGAATACCGGCAACGGCGCCCGAGTGGGTCATCTTCGACCAGAACAGACTGAACAGCACCAGTGGCCCGAAGGCGGCACCGAAACCGGCCCAGGCGTTACTCACCAGTGACAGTATGCTGCTGTTGCTATCCAGGGCCAGCAAGGTGGCCACGGCGGCAACGGCAAATACCCCGAAACGGCCTATATTCACCAGCTTCTTCTCGTCTATGTCCTTGTGGAACACGGCGCGGTAAACATCCTCGGTCAGTGAACTGGATGATACCAGTAGCTGTGAAGAGATAGTGCTCATGATGGCAGCCAGAATCGCCGCCAGCAGGAAGCCACTCACCAAGGGGTGGAACAGAATTTCCGAGAACAGAATAAAGATGGTTTCCGGATCCTGCAGCCCTGGGTGGAACTTGTTGACATAGGCGACACCGATAAGACCTGTGGCCAGGGCGCCGAGTATGGTCACCAACATCCAGCTCATGCCTATGTTGCGGGCGGTCTTGATATCTTTCACCGAACGAATTGCCATAAAGCGCACTATGATGTGTGGTTGACCGAAATAGCCCAGTCCCCAGGCCATGCTGGAAACAATCGCCAGCAGGCTCATTTTCTCCACAGATTCAGACAGAGGCACTATGGTGTGATTGGCCTGCGCCATCATTTCAGTGCCATTGTTGAACTCCTGAAAAGCCACTATAGGCACCATCACCAGGGCGACAAACATGATACAGCCCTGCACAAAGTCGGTCATACTGACGGCCAGAAAGCCCCCCAATAGGGTGTAGGCCACCACCACTGAGACAGTGATCACCAGGCCAAGTTGGTAACTCAGGCCGAAGGCGGATTCAAACAGTTTGCCCCCGGCGACCAGGCCGGCAGAGGTGTAGAGAGTAAAGAAGAGTATGATCACCGCGGCAGAAATCATCCGCACCGAGCCATTTTTCTTCTCGAAGCGTTTGCTGAAAAAGTCCGGCAGTGTCAGGGCGTCATCGGCTTCCTGGGTATAAACCCTGAGCCTGGGGGCTACCAGCAGATAGTTGAACCAGGCGCCGATAAGCAGGCCCAGCGCAATCCAGATGGTGTCGAAGCCGATAACAAACATGGCGCCCGGCAGACCCATCAGCATCCAACCACTCATATCGGAAGCACCTGCCGACAGCGCCGTGACCTGAGGGCTGACCTGACGGCCGCCGAGAATGTAGCCCGAAATATCATCGGTAGAATTGCGATAGGCAAACAGGCCTATCGCCAGCATGACCACAAAGTAGATGGCCAAAGAGATATAACTCGAATAATCCATAGATTAGTGCCCGTTATTGCCACTGAAGGCTTGATTGAGTTTTTGTTTGCAGAATGGGTACAGGTAGGTTGAGAGTACGAGCCAGAAACACCCTAATTGGATCAGGTACTTGGCTTTATCTCTGAGGCTGATTTGGTAGCGTGAAAGATGACTGTCAGACTCCTGTGAGCTGTTGGCATTCATCGTGATTCTCCTTCCTTAAGTTTCAGCTAAAGTTGGACTGGCGAAAAACCACTTGAAGGCTAACCAATTAATTGATTAGTGTTCAAATGGTTTTGGTTCGAACGATATTATTCATGTTTATCAGAAAATGATCAAGTTTATATCTGAGTTAATCACTAGGCTATTACTGGGTGTTTGGTGTTTTGTTTATTTAAAATCATATAGTTATGCTTTTATTTTCTTAAGCTTATCAATTTTTAATATATTGCATGCAATTATAAGACAAGTGATTAAATCTCGATTTGAGCTATAACTGTTTTGTAATCAAGCTCTGAAATAAGCCGGAAATAATTAGAGTTTAAAATTAATTTGCGATAGCGTCCGCTTCTGCCAAGCGAACCACTGCAAACCCGTGTAATCACTGGGCCAGCTCTCCAATTCCAACTCGATAAACTCCTCAAAATAGCGCTTGAACTATAGGCGTTTTTATATATGATTTAGCATATATCTGGTTATCCATATGTCTTGCCGGTTGCTGAAGGTGTTCAATTGAGTGGCAACTGAAACGGCAGATGTATGGCTGGCCGAATATTGGCCTTAAGGAGCGGC
Source organism: Shewanella sp. MSW (assembly GCF_007636515.1). Lineage (NCBI taxonomy): Bacteria > Pseudomonadati > Pseudomonadota > Gammaproteobacteria > Alteromonadales > Shewanellaceae > Shewanella > Shewanella sp. MSW. The sequence goes on along the minus strand of NZ_LVDR01000003.1, from coordinate 232,255 downwards.
ATTTATCATGGAACTACCGAATTTTTTCAAAGCCTTGGCTGATGAAACCCGGCTGCGCAGCCTGCTGTTGATCCTGCAGCAGGGAGAGCTTTGTGTCTGCGAGTTGACTGAGGCCCTGGCCTTGAGTCAACCGAAGGTTTCCCGTCATCTGGCGCCGCTGCGAACTCAGGGGCTGCTGCAGGACAGACGCCGGGGCCAATGGGTGTTTTATCGTCTCAGCCCCGAACTGGCACCCTGGTGCGAGCAGTTGCTGCGGGACACACTGACGGCCAACCCTGGCTTTATTGCTGATGAGCTGACTCGGCTGGAGGCTATGGCATCGAGGCCGCAAGCTTGCTGTTAAAACCGGCCAAAATCTATCACTTGAGCGCCGGAAGTTAACCGCCGGGGAACCGGAGAGGGGGATGTATGGGCATTTTTGAACGTTGGCTTAGCCTGTGGGTAGGGCTGTGCATTTTAGCTGGGATAGCGCTGGGTTATCTGGCACCTGGTGTATTTGCCGCAATTGCGGCGCTGGAATACGCCCATGTCAATCTGGTGATCGCCATACTTATCTGGGTGATGATCTATCCCATGATGGTGCAAATCGATTTTTCCGCTATCAAGGATGTTGGCCGAAATCCCAAGGGATTGCTGCTGACGCTGGTGATCAACTGGTTGCTGAAGCCTTTTACCATGGCGCTGCTTGGCTGGCTCTTTTTCCGTTTTCTGTTTGCCCCTTGGGTAGAGCCGCAAACGGCGCAGGAGTATATCGCCGGGATGATCCTCCTCGGAGTCGCTCCTTGTACCGCTATGGTGTTTGTCTGGAGTCAACTGACCCGCGGCGATGCCAACTACACTCTGGTGCAGGTATCGGTCAATGATGTGATCATGATTTTTGCTTTCGCACCCCTGTCGGCGCTGCTGCTGGGGGTGAGCGATATACAGGTGCCATGGGAAACCTTGATTCTGTCTGTGGCGCTGTATGTGTTGCTGCCTTTGTTAGCCGGGGTATTGACCCGCAAACACTTCAATAGCCGACCAGGGGCGATCACGGCCTTGCTGTCCAGGCTCAAACCCTGGTCGATATTGGGACTGCTGCTGACTGTAGTGCTACTGTTTGCTCTGCAGGCCGAAACCATAGTGGCCCAGCCGCAAAATATTGTGCTGATCGCCATCCCGCTGTTACTGCAAACTTACGGTATTTTCCTGCTGGCCTGGTGGCTGGCGAAGCGTTTGCGCCTGCCCCACAACATAGCCGCTCCGGCTTGCATGATAGGCACTTCCAACTTTTTCGAACTGGCGGTTGCCGTGGCTATCTCCCTCTTTGGTATGCATTCGGGAGCGGCACTGGCCACAGTCGTTGGGGTTCTGGTGGAAGTGCCTGTGATGCTGTCTCTGGTGGCATTTGCCAATCGCCGCCGCGGTAATTGGCTTGCGGCCAACAAATAAAAGGAGAACTGAGATGACAATAAAGGTGGGAATTAACGGCTTTGGCCGTATGGGGCGGCTGGCCTTGAGGGCTGCCTGGGATTGGCCGGAACTCGAATTTGTGCAGATCAACGACCCGGCGGGTGATGCCGCCACCCTGGCGCACCTGTTGGAGTTTGACTCGGTTCATGGCCGTTGGTCGCACCCAGTCGAGCATGAGGACAACGCCATAGTCATAGCCGGGCGGCGGATAGCGACCAGTCGCAATCAGGCCATTGCAGACAGTGATTGGTCTCAATGCGATCTGGTGGTCGAGGCCTCGGGCAAGATGAAAACCAAGGCGCTGTTGCAGGCCTATCTTGATCAAGGGGTGAAACGGGTGGTGGTGACAGCGCCGGTTAAAGAGGAAGGCGTCGCCAACCTGGTGATGGGGGTGAATCATCAGAGTTACGACCCGGCCAGGCATCCGATAGTGACAGCCGCATCCTGTACCACCAATTGTCTGGCGCCTGTGGTCAAGGTCATCCATGAGAACTTCGGTATTCGTCATGGCTCCATGACCACAATTCACGACATCACCAACACCCAGACTATATTGGATGCGCCCCATAAGGATCTGCGCCGAGCCCGCGCCTGTGGCCAGAGCCTGATCCCGACCACCACAGGCAGTGCCACCGCTATTACCCATATTTTCCCTGAGCTGAAAGGCCGCCTCAACGGCCATGCGGTCAGGGTGCCGCTGGCCAACGCCTCGCTGACCGACTGTGTGTTTGAGCTGGAGCAAACAGTGACAGAGCAGCAGGTCAACGACTTGCTGCAACAGGCGGCCGAGACTGAACTCAAGGGCATTCTTGGCTTCGAGTCGCGGCCGCTGGTGTCGGTGGACTACAAGACAGATCCCCGCTCCTGCATAGTGGATGGGCTGTCCACCATGGTGATCAACGGCACTCAGCTCAAACTCTACTGTTGGTATGACAACGAATGGGGCTATGCCAACCGTACCGCCGAGTTGGCGCTAATGGTGGGCCGTTTGGACCGGGATGCCTGAAGGACAACACCATGGCTGAAATGAGTCCGGCGCTGCGCCAATATCTGTTGATCACCGGCAACTACTGGGCTTTTACTCTGACAGATGGCGCGCTACGCATGCTGGTGGTGCTCTATTTCTATCAGTTGGGTTACGGTGCGCTGGCCATTGCCATGCTGTTTCTCTTCTATGAGTTTTTCGGTGTGGTCACCAATCTGTTGGGCGGCTGGCTCGGCGCCCGTTTGGGGCTCAACCGCACCATGAATATCGGCCTTGGGCTGCAGATAGTGGCGCTGGCCATGCTGTTGGTGCCTCAGGCCTGGCTGACCATTCCCTGGGTGATGGCGGCCCAGGCACTGTCGGGGATTGCCAAAGATCTCAACAAGATGAGTGCCAAGAGTGCTATCAAGACTCTGGTACCCAAGGATGCGGCCCAAGCGGGACAGACCCTGTATCGCTATGTGGCGCTGTTGACCGGTTCCAAGAACGCCCTCAAAGGAATAGGTTTCTTCCTCGGCGGTGCGCTGCTTAGCCTGCTGGGATTTGCCGGTGCCATTGCCGCCATGGCCGCTGTTTTGACCTTGGTGTGGCTGAGCTCGCTGCTGTTTCTCAAGGCGGAACTGGGCCAGGCCAAGAATAAGCCCAAGTTCAGTGAGCTGTTTTCCAAGAGCCGGGCGGTGAACATTCTCTCTGCGGCCAGGCTGTTTCTGTTTGCCGCCAGGGATGTGTGGTTTGTGGTGGCCTTGCCTGTGTATCTGGCCAGCCAATTTGGCTGGGATCACTGGCAGGTGGGGGGCTTTCTGGCCGGCTGGATTATCGCCTACGGCTTGGTGCAGGCCCTGGCGCCCAGGCTGACCGCCAGGGCCGACGGCAAGACAGTTGGCAAGCATAAAGGCTCGGCCTTGCCGGGACGGGCAGCGGCGCTCTTATGGTGCGGCTTGCTCGCTCTGGTGCCAGCGCTTATCGCCCTTGGGTTTGACAGCCAATACTCGTACGTCTGGCTGATCGGCGGCCTGTTGCTGTTCGGCGCCTTGTTTGCGGTGAACTCTTCGCTGCACAGTTTTCTGATTGTCAGTTATGCCCGCGAGGATGGGGTATCCCTGGATGTGGGGTTCTACTATATGGCTAACGCCGCCGGGCGCTTGCTGGGCACAGTGCTTTCCGGTGCGCTGTTTCAGTGGTGGGGGCTGGAGGCTTGCCTCTGGGTTTCCAGCGCCATGTTACTGCTGACTCTGATTATCTCCCGCGGTCTGCCCCAAGAGCATGAGGCGTAATGATCCATTGCAAAATTAGACTATAAGGGAGTGTCACTTTTTCCCATAAGGGCATAGGCTTAGGGAAGGTGCGAACAAGTCCCATGCGTGCTCTGCGTTGGCTTACAGGCCTGTATGCAAGGCGTGGTTCGCAGCAAATGGCTAGTCCTTTACAAGAAGCACAACATAGCAGACAGGTTTGTAAGCAACGCCCTTCGGGGCTTTCACAGCAACCGGCTCTCTGCGTTATCCGACTTCGACAGGCCCCGGCATGCCTTCAGTCAGATGCCTTGAACGCCAATTGCTGTGCAAGCCAGAGTGCCACGAGGACTTATTCGCACCTTCCTTAGGAAGGTGCGGCAGAGTTTTCCCGAGATCCTGGCTTAATAGCGTTGGGAAGATTATCCGTAGCATCATTGGCCGAATCGTTTCAAAGAGGGAAGTGTTATGTCCATGAGCTTGCAGTTTTGGGGTGCCACCCAGGAAGTCACAGGTTCCTGCCATCTGTTGCGGGTCAACGATGCAAGTTTGTTGTTGGATTGTGGTCTTATTCAGGGAGGGCGGCAGGATGAACTGCGTAACCATGAAGCCTTTCCCTTTGCTCCTGAATCCCTGACTGCAGTGGTGTTGAGCCACGCCCATATCGACCATTCTGGGCGGCTGCCCCTGCTGGTGAAGCAGGGTTTTAGCGGCCCTATCTACACCCATAAAGCCACCATGGATCTGTGCGCCATCATGCTCAAGGACGCGGCCATGCTGCAGCAGCGTGATGCCGAGCGGCAGAACCGCAAACGCGCCAGGCAAGATCTCGAACCGATAGAGCCACTGTTCACCGAAGAAGATGTCGAACTGGCACTGACCCGTTTTATTCCACTGGACTATGGCACCAAGCTGGATCCCATTCCCGGTGTGACCCTGTGTTTGAGTGATGCCGGCCATATTCTGGGGTCGGCGCTACTGGAGCTGTGGATCAATGATGGCAACACCCAGAAAAAACTGGTGTTCAGTGGCGATCTCGGCCGCGCCGGTATGCCGATCCTCAAAGATCCTACGCTGATCCAACAGGCCGATCTGGTGTTGATGGAAAGCACCTATGGCGACAGGTTACACCGTAGTTGGGAGGCGACCCAGGAAGAACTCAAGGGGATCTTCGCGACAGCCATCAGTGAGAGCCGCGGCAATATCCTGATCCCTGCTTTCTCGGTTGGCCGGGCGCAGGAGCTTTTGTATCTGTTTCACCTCTATGCCGGGGAATGGGATCTGTCACGCTGGAAAATCTGCCTCGACAGCCCCATGGCGATAGAGGCCACCAAGGTGTATATCAATAACTATCCCTTGATGGACGAGGACTTCAAGCGCTTCGTGCATCAGCACCCCGGGCAGCACCCGCTGCTGTCTGGGATAGAGTTTATTCAAAGTACCGAAGAGTCGATGGAACTCAACGACGTACATCAGGGGCTTATTATTATTGCCGGCAGCGGCATGTGTAACGGCGGTCGTATCCGCTGTCATCTGGAACACAACCTGTGGCGGCCCGAGTGCGACATTATCATCTGTGGTTTTCAGGCACTGGGAACCCCGGGGCGGCTGTTGGTCGATGGTGCCAGTGAGCTCACCATCAACGGCAATTCGGTGAATGTCGCCGCCAGAATTCACACAGTCGGCGGGTTGTCGGCCCATGCGGATCAGGCCGAATTGCTGCGCTGGTACCGTGAGTTTGAAGGGGCGCCGCCACTCATTCTGGTTCACGGTGAGCCGGATGCCCAGCGGCAGCTCCTGAGTGTGCTGGAACATGCCGACGGTGTGCAGCCCAAACCCAGACCTCAGGCCTCGGCCATAGCGACCGAAGGCGACAAGCTGGATCTCAGCCGTTTACCCGAGCTGAGCTGGGTTGTGGGCTAAGTGTGTTGTCAGGCTTAACAGCTTCAGGGAATTAAACAGGGTTATTTTATCTTTGCCATTAACAAAAAATAAAAACGCCCCTTAATAAAGGAGCGTTTTTATTGTTGGCGCAAACTTGGCTTTAGCCTTGGCGCTGCCAGAGGATCTCCAGCTCATCGGCTTCGCCCATTGCGGCTTCCAATAGATTGATGAGTTCAGCATCGGCCTCTATGGCTTTAAAGGTTTCTAGTTGAGTGCGGTTCAGCCAGTAGTCCTGGTCGGCATCATGCTCTTCTACCAGGTTGTCGATCAGAAACTGCAGCTGTTGTTCGGAGATATGGCCGATAAAGGCGCCGGTTTCTTTATTGCTGAGTTGGATCATTCTCTCTCCTTGGATTGCTGTGGCCTTATTGGCCGAAAATCTTAGCTTGCACTATATCCTCTTCAGTAAGTGCGTTGAATCCCTTGTTTTGTCATAAAGGTCTCTTCATAAGCGACCCCTGCCAGGGTGGCGATAGCCAGGCCAAGCACCAGTGCCAGCAGTAGAGGCTTGCAAACCCCCATGGGCACCAGCCAGATCAGTAGCAGTGCCAATACGCAAATGCCCCCGCTGATGGGGTTGAATAAGAGTTCCAGACTGATCTCGAAAACATTTAAGGTTTCAGCGTCCTGATAGCGCCGGAAATGGAGCAGGAAATAGAGGGCTCCGCAGAGCAAACTGACACTGGAAAATGCCAATAGGCCGCTGAGGCTGAAAGTTTCTTTGAAGTATAAAGTGGCCTGGTAACCCGCCACAGTCAATATTGCCAGCCAGATAATAAGCAGTGGCGCCAGGATCAGTCCCATTACAGTCCTTTGGTTAGACGTCCATGTTTACAGGTGACTGTAACCTAAAAACATTTTTACAACAAACCACCAGTGGATGATTTGTGGCCTGGCTCGCTTCTCTGCCAAGATTTGCTAGCTCTAATAGCGGTAAAACCACTTTTTTCAATATTTAACAGATTGGTTACTTTTTAAGCTGTTTGCAGGATATACTCAGACAAGTAATTGTTGTCGGAAGAAAACTTGTTTGGAGAATCCTTATGCGTTTTATTAAGACACTGTTTATCCTGCTGGCACTGATAGTGGCTGTGCCGCTGATTGCCGCTCTGTTTGTCAAAAGCGACTATCAGGTGACCACCAATGTGGTGATAAATCGTCCGGTGGCCGAGGTCTATGACTATGTTAAGTATCTGAAGAATCAAGATAATTTCAGCGTCTGGGCTAAGATGGATCCGGCGATGAAGCGCAGTTATCGCGGCGTTGACGGCACTGTTGGCTTTGTCTCAGCTTGGGAGAGTGATAACCCAGAGGTGGGTCAAGGTGAGCAAGAGATAGTTGCCATGGAAACTAACAAACGCATAGATTATGAGCTCAGATTCCTGACTCCCTTCGAGGCCACTGAACCCGCCTACATGTTATTTGAGCCCTATGAAGGTAATAGAACCAACCTCAGTTGGGGCTTTAAGGGGCATCTGGATTATCCGATGAATCTGATGTTTCTGTTTGTCGATTTTGAAACCATGATCGCCACGGATCTATTGCGCGGGCTCAGTAATCTTAAGCTGTTACTCGAGTCTGCACCCGCGCCACAAGAACAAATTCAGAGCCCGTAAATCCAGGCGACCCATTGACGGTAAAGATTAAGCCCTATCAGCAGGTTAATCGGGAAAGTAACCCCCAGCGAGGCCAACATGGCCACGCCGATATTGGCCGATGGAATGGCCGCGCGGATCGCTGCCGGTGCCGCAATATAAGAGGCGCTGGCGCAGAGGCCGGCCAGTACCAGTGCCGAACCGGCGGGCAGCCCCAAGGCGTGACCTGTAATGATGCCCACCCAGGCAAGGACAAAAGGCGTAACGGCGGCAAATACCAACAGGCGCCAGTGACTCAAGGGCAGCGGAGCACACACCCTGGCGGTACATAAGCCCATCTCCAGCAGGAACAGCGCCAGCAAGGTCTTGAATCCCTGCATTAGCACAGGGCTCAAAGAGGCCAAGCCCTCAGCGCCGTAGCCCCATCCGATAAGCACGCCGCCCCCCAACAATATCACCCCACGACTGGTAAGCGCTTCCAGCAGAATATTGCCACTGCCTCCCGTTTTATTCCGGTTCAGGCGTCGATAGAGCCACAACATGACTATGATGGATGGCAGCTCCAGCAGTACCAGATAGAGAGTGGTTTCGGGTTTGAGTGGCCAGCCCAGCTGCTCCGTCATGGCGTAGACAACGGCAAAGGTCCCGGCACTGACCGAACCGTAGTGGGCGGCAATACTGATGGCATCGCTCTGGGATAGGCGAACCACTTTTTTCAATATGGGATACAGCGCCAGCGGGATAGCCAGTCCCAGGCCTATCACCAACCCCAGCTCGGTAAAGGACAGCTGATCTGTGTGGCCGTGCAGTGCCATGCCACCCTTTAGGCCCAGGGTCAGCATTAACAGAATGGAAAGGGTTTCGTAGGTGGATTCGGGGACTCTGAGATCTGATTTGAGCAGACCGGCCAACAGGCCTAGGCCGAAAAAGGCAATAACAACATCAGGCATGGGGTTCTCCTTGTTAGACGGCTGGAGATTGTGCTCGCCCGGCGCTATATTGGAAAATAAATTATTCACTACATATATATAGATAATTATCTATGGATCTTCGTCATCTCAGCCTGCGCTTGTTGCAGGTGTATATCGAAGTGGTCCGGCGGCAGAATATTTCAGCCGCTGCCAGACACCTTTATCTGACTCAGCCGACCGTATCGCTGCAATTGAAAAAATTGGCCGAGCTGGTGGGGGAGCCATTACTGGAAAACGGCCCGGGAGGACTGCGACCGACCCAGGTAGGCCAGGAGCTGTATCGTGCCGCCGTGGATGTGATGACTCGTTTGGAAGACTTCAACGGTATGCTGGCCAAGGTGCGGGAAGGGCAGAGCGGCCACATCAATATCGGCCTGGTGACCACGGCTAAGTATGTGGTGCCGCGGATCCTCGGCGCCTTCTATCGCCATTTCCCCGGCGTCCGAGTCACACTGAACATAGGCAACCGTGCCCATGTACTGAATCGCTTTGAGCATCTGGAAGATGATCTTTATCTCTTCAGCCATCCCCCCAGGGGCGATACTGTGCAATCGGCGCGGATCATCCGTAACCCTCTGCAGTTGATTGCCCCCAGAAACCATTGGGCCGCCGGGCAGAGTGAACTCAAGTTTGAGCAGCTCAGTCGCGAGCGCTTTCTCATCCGTGAGCCTGGTTCGGCTACTCGGTTAATGTTTGAGTCCTGGCTCAGTGGTCAGGGGATGGAACTGGGCGACTGTATGCAGATCGAGAGTAATGAAGCCATTCGTCTGGGGGTCGCTTCTGGGCTGGGGTTATCTGTTATTTCGGCCCATACCCTGGAGGAAGGGCGTGAGCGCCCGGCTATTCTGAACGTGAAGGGCTTCCCGTTGGAGAGCAACTGGTATCTGGTGAGTCGTAAAGACAGGCGCATGCCTTATGCGGCGCGGCAATTGGTGCACTTTATGGCTGAGCATCTGCAGCAGTGTATAGAGGCTGAATGGGTGGCCGGTGATATAGCCCAGCTGCCGGCCAACCTGGGGTTGAGCGCCGACTGAGTTTGACCTCGGGTTTTCAATTGTTAATATTTCGTTGTAACCTGGGTATTCCTTATGCTGTTTTGCCATAACAGGTGGACACTGCAGCGATAACAATAACTACACGAGGTTGGAATGGAAACGATAATGGAGTGGGTTAGCCAGCTTAACAGCCTGGTTTGGGGTGTGCCCATGCTGGTGATGATCCTGGGGGTAGGACTGTTTCTGTCCATAGGTTTGCGCTTTATGCAACTTCTCAAGCTGGGGAGAGGCTTCCGTTTACTCTGGTCCGGGCGGATCCCGGATAAAGACACCAATATGAAAGGGGAGATCAGCCCCTTCAATGCGCTGATGACGTCACTGTCGGCCACCATAGGCACAGGGAATATCGCCGGAGTGGCGACGGCAATTTTTCTTGGCGGCCCGGGGGCATTGTTTTGGATGTGGTGCACCGCGCTGGTGGGGATGGCTACCAAGTTTTCAGAAGCCGTGTTGGCGGTCAAGTATCGCGAGGTCGATGACAGCGGCAACCACATAGGTGGCCCCATGTACTACATCAAGAATGGCCTCGGCCAGAAATGGGCCTGGTTGGGAACGCTATTTGCTTTATTTGGTGGCTTTGCCGGTTTTGGTATCGGCAATACAGTACAGGCCAATTCGGTGGCTGACGCCTTGGACAGCAACTTTGGTGTTCCAGCCTGGGCAACTGGCCTGGTCATGATGATCCTGGTGGGTGCAGTCCTGATGGGCGGTATCAAACGGATTGCCGATGTGGCCGGTAAGTTGGTGCCCTTGATGACTGTGTTTTATATCACAGCAGGCTTGGCTGTGATTGTGGTCTATTTCGATCAGATCCCGGCGGCACTGGAGTTGGTATTCGAGAGCGCCTTTAGCCCAGTGGCGGCCCAGGGTGGCTTCGCCGGGGCGGCAGTTTGGGCTGCTATACGTTTCGGGGTCGCCCGAGGGGTATTTTCCAATGAGGCCGGTCTTGGCAGTGCACCTATTGCCCATGCGGCAGCCCAGACCAATAACCCAGTGGCTCAAGGTCTGGTAGCCATGCTGGGTACCTTTATTGATACCATAGTGGTCTGCTCCATCACAGGTTTGGCGATTATCGTTTCCGGCGCCTGGACCTCGGGGGAAACCGGCGCAGCCTTGACCTCCTATGCTTTCAGCCATGCCTTGCCCATAGGGCATTACATAGTGGCGGTGGCTTTGGCAATTTTCGCCTTTACCACTATTCTCGGCTGGAGTTTTTACAGTGAAAAGTGCGTTCAGTATCTGTTCGGCATTCGCGCCATAGTGCCGTTTCGCCTGGTCTGGACTCTGATGGTGCCGGTAGGGGCTGTTGCGTCTTTGGACTTTATCTGGCTGGTGGCCGATACCCTCAATGCCATGATGGCTATCCCCAACCTGATAGCCCTGGCGCTACTCAGTCCAGTGGTTTTCGCGCTGACTCGGGAATATTTCATCAAGCAGCGTCAGGCCGAGTTGCAAAAATAGTGATTGGTTTAGAACCCAAAACAGGGCAACTCGAGTTGCCCTGTTTCTTTATCAGTCGGCGTTGCTGTCAAACTCAGTGTCTTCCTGCAGTTCAAACATGGGTTCGGCATTGGGTAACTGCTTGAATAGATGACTGAAGTGCCGCTGAACGCCTTTGAGGTCTATCCCGGCCATCCCGGAGGCGAAACCAAACCAGGCATAGAGGCCACTGAAGTTATCGAACATGGGCGGCAGATACTTGGGGGCGGCAATAAGCCCCTCCCTATGAGCCTGATAAAGTACAGGGATATCTTCAATGGCCAGCTTACCGACAAACAACATGGGGATGATCTCCGGGATCCCGGCTGTGATGGCGGAGCGGATAAAGTTAATGTTTTCCACATAGCCGCGCACATAGGAGATATCCTTGGTGAAGTAACTGCCACCTTGCACCATACCACCGCGAAATACCCGCTGAGTCACCCGGTAACTGTCTCGTTTACTGAGATTCTGGCCGCAGAAATAGTTGAATACTTCTATGAAGTCAGCACCTTGCTCGGCCATGTCGACCGCAGTGATCCTGTCGCTGATGCGTCTTGCCCGCCCTGGGTTGGAGCTCAGGGTGATGGTTTCCATCAATACCGCCAACCCTTCCTGGGCTGCGGCTACCCTGGGGGAGCCGACACTGAGCCAGGTGGCCCAGGGTTGAGCCCGGCCATTGAGGGTTGTGCCCACATGTACCCAGCCCTCATGTACCTCATAAACATCGAGATCCGATTGGCTGAATAGCGCCTTGCTGTTGAGTTTGACCGTATCGCCACCCACGGCGGCATCCGAGACTATGCCGTCACTGAGGCGTACCCGAATATCGTCGCTGTGGAAATAATCTTTCAGGCGGCGGCCGAGTATGTCCACCGCCTCCGGCGCGGCGATTTCTTTGGGGTGATGGCGATTGCTGCGCAGCGCTGCCGGCAGCGAGAAGATGTAACTCAAACGATCGCCGAGCTGTCTGAGGTTGTGTCTGTCGCCGTGGAGCTTATGGTTGGCGCTACCGTAGAGGCGACGGCTGAACTCACCGAATTCGGCCTTACCTCTATGTTGCAGCATGTCGATAACCTGAAGATACTGCTCGATATTAGCCACCAATATCTTGCCAAGCTTGTCGTATCTTCCCAGACGCTTGCGGGTCTGCAAACGCAGTTCGGTTAACTCTTGGCGAGTCTTATCCGGGTCAAAAGGCAGTGGCAGACGCTGGTAAAACTCGGCGTCTATGGCGGGTAATTGTTTACCGTTATTCTCGAGAAATCGGGCTTCCACCTCCCTCGGCCATTTGATGGCATCGAGGATTTTTATCGGTTTCTGCAACCGGATAAGCTCGTCCGAGAGGCGCCGCAGATCCTCTTTATAGGTACTTGTGTCTGGCATCAATGGTCTCCTCGGAAGACACAGGTTATTGGCGGCTATCATCTTGGATAACGCGCTGTCTGGCAACAGAATTTATCCTTGCCAGATCTTGGTGCAGTTGCTTGGTTATTGAGCATAGTCGGCGTACATAATTTAAGCTAATTAATTGATATTCATCATGTTGTAATATTGGCACTCAAGCTGCTTATTTGAGGTTGTATAGGCGAACTTTCAGGAGCCCTTATGGCAAATATGAGTTACTTGAGTGTGATTGAACGTTTTCATGAGTATCAGCCGCTAATCGATGAACTATTGCAGTCGATTTTGACCGGAATGGCCGATGCTCAGCTCTTTGATGACACAGGGCGGGCCATTAAGGTGTTTTCTGAAGTGTCGGCCTGTTATCCCTTTGTGGAATTGATGTATTTGCTGGATGAAAATGGCCAGCAGGTGAGTCCGAACCTGGCCCTTATCCAGCAAAAGATCAAACTGCTGGCGGTGGGGGAACATCCGGATCGCAGCCAGCGCCCCTATTTTCTCAATACCAGCGACAAGAGTGGGGTACAGATAACTTCGCCTTATCTTTCCAATGCGTCCGGGCAGTTATGTTTATCGGCGTCCCTGGGCGTGAGCCGTTTGGATGCCAGTCGTGGCTTTGTGGTGGTAGATATCAACCTGACCCGGCTGATTGAGTTTATGATGGGCGACAGTTTAAGACGCAAGGTGACGCCGCTGTTCAAGGCGGTTTATCTCACTCTGGTGACAGGGCTATTCATCATAGTCGGGGTATTGGTGTTGATTTCGGCCAGGGATATCTGGCATTTATTGGCGCAGGGGCCGCAGTTGGCTCATGATTCGCTCAAGCCGTTTGGGATCATCATCTATATCACCCTGGCGTTGGCGATATTCGATCTCGGTAAGACCATACTGGAAGAAGAAGTGTTGATGCACAAAGACATCTTCCGCCACAGTTCCACCCGGCGCACCATTACCCGCTTTGTTTCCACCATATTGATCGCCATCTCCATCGAGGCCTTGCTGACCATGTTCAAGGCATCACTCGGACAGGTGGAGTATATTCAGGGAGCGATTTTGATGATGTTGGCGGTGGTTGGCTTGTTGGTGGCCTTGGGGCTATACGTCTGGTTGGGTGCCAAGGCCGAAGCCCTGCTTATCCAAACCCAGTCTTTGCGGGGGCGGCAAGGATAAGGAGGATGTTGCTGACATCCTCCTATTTCTGAAGGCTAAAACATATCGTCATCATCGAGCCCCATGGCTCGTCTGAGTTCCAGGCGTTCCAGATAATCCTCCAAACGGCGTTTTATCTGGCGTTTGTGTTGCAGCGCCTTCTCGGCCTGGCGGTTTTTTGGGGTGGTCATCGCTTCAATTTCAGCATCGTTGGGCACGAGTTCAACAATATGGGCCATCACGAATTCCTCATGGTTTATCCAAGGATTTTCTAGCCAAAAAAGCATTGGCTGAAAAGCAAAAATTTTTGTCTAACAAAGCAAATGATTCTGTCCGTCCCTCTAGTCAATATTAGTTTTGGTTAAACTGAAATCTAGCATTGAGCTTCTGTTGAATGTGAGATCGAGACAACATTTTGACGATATTTTCCAAGAACCTAAATCTTGGGGATTTTGTGCTGTTTTTGACTTGTTTTTTTCATGAACCCGACCAGAATTAACCCCATGGCATTCGCTTAATTGGCTAAGGACTCGGCTGTTTATGATCCCGGACGATCGTCTCACCGCATCATCCACCTCTGTAAAACGCTTCGGCTTTTCCACTCCGGCCTCGGTTTGGGTGATTATCCTGGTTGCACTCCTTTTTACTTGCCTGGGTTGGTATCTGTTTAATCAATATGCGGAGCAGCGTGGACGTGAGCGCTTTGAGTATCAGGCCATGTTGGTCAAAGATGCCATAAGAGATCGTCTGTTGACCTATGAGCAGGTACTGCGGGGTGGCGTGGGCCTGTTTATGGCATCCGATGGTGTGACCCGTGAGGAGTGGCACGAATATGTGACCAACGCCAAGATGGAGAGTTTTTATCCCGGGATCCAGGGAATAGGCTATAGCGTTATTGTACCCCCGGAGCAGTTGACTGCTCATGAGGCAGCTATCCGCGCTGAAGGTTTTGAAGAATACCGGGTGTACCCAGTCGGTAAGCGTGATGCCTACCAGGCCATTATCTATCTGGAACCCTTCGATTGGCGTAATCGGCGGGCATTTGGTTATGACATGTATTCCGAACCGACTCGCCGAGAAGCGATAGACAGAGCCATCAACACCGGGGAGGCGGCAATATCCGGCAAAATTACCCTGGTACAGGAAACTCAGCAGGATATTCAGGCCGGCTTCTTGATGTACTTAGCACTTTATGATGACACCTCTGTCGGCCCCAAGGCCGCTAAAGGTGTGGTTTATGCTGCCTTTCGAATGAACAACCTGATGCAAGGCATTTTGGCCGACAAGTTTCCCAGTCTGAATCTAGAGATCTTCGATGGCGACACCCCCTCTGACACTTCGCTGCTGTACAGCACTGAGGAGGAAGGCCAGGTTACCAAAACCTATAACCAAGTACTGCCACTCAAGGTCGGCGGTCATCAATGGTTGCTGCAAATCGGTGCCGACAAGAGTTTTGTCACCGAAACCGAGAAGCTGCAAAGCAAGCTGATGTTGGGCATAGGCGTGCTATTTATCATGGTGTTGCTCTATTTTCTGCTCAGTAACGCCAGGGCCAGGTATCAGGAAGGCTTGCTGGCCAATGAGATCCTGGCCAATGAAAAGCGCTTCCGCTTGGTTATCGAGGCCTCGCCGTCGGCGCTGATCATGGTCGACGGTCATGGACTCATCACTCTGGTGAATGCCCATACAGAGCAACTGTTCGGTTATGCCCGGGATGAGCTGCTGGGCCGCAGCGTGAATATACTGCTGCCGGAGAGCCTGCATAAGTCGCACAATCAACACATGGGGGGCTACCTGCAGCAGCCGATTGCCAAGAATATGTCCCAGCGTGATGACCTGTTTGGCCGCGCCAAAGATGGCTCTCTGGTGGCGGTTGAAGTGGGGTTGACCCCAATTCATTTTACTAATGGCCAGTCGATTCTGGCCACTATCAATGATGTCTCGGATCGCAAACGGATTGAAGCGGAAAAAGCCCGCCACACGGAAGCGCTGGAGAAAATAAACCGTGAGCTGGACAGTTTTGCCTACATAGCTTCTCACGACCTCAAATCGCCGCTGCGGGGCATAGAGCAGTTATCCGAGTGGCTAGCAGAAGATCTCAGTGACAACAGCAGCGAACAGGTACAAAAGTATTTGCGACTGATCAAGAGCCGGGTCCAGCGAATGGTTCGGCTGCTGGATGGCTTGTTGACCTTCTCGCGCATAGGCAGAGTGGATACCGAGTTGACAGAGGTGGACAGCAAACAGTTGCTGCAGGATACCTTCAGCCTGGTGGCTCCGCCAACTGGGTTCAAGCTGGTTATCTTGTCTGAAATGCCTGTGCTGACCACGGCCAGGGTGCCGCTGGAGTTGGTATTTAGAAACCTATTCAGCAACGCCATCAAACATCACGATAAAGAAGAGGGGGTACTCAGCGTCAGCAGCGAGCGTCAGGGAGACTACTATTGTTTTTGTGTTATGGATGACGGCCCTGGGATAGCGGTCAAGTTTCATCATAAAATTTTCGCCATATTCCAAACACTTAAACCAAGAGATGAAGTTGAAGGCAGTGGTCTGGGGCTCTCTTTGGTGAAAAAGTCGGTGGAAAACATGGGCGGCAAGATCTGGGTGAAATCGGAAGGGCGCGGTTGCAGCTTTTATTTCACTTGGCCGGTCCACTTCAAGGAGGAGTCATGAGCCAAACTGCTGGATATAAGGAAGTCACTATTCTGTTGGTTGACGACGATGATGTCGATTACATGGCGGTACAACGAGCAATGCGGCAGCTTAGGCTACTGAATCCCTTGGTCAGAGCCAAAGATGGTTTGGAGGCCTTGGAGATGCTGAATGATGGCCGGGTGCACCACCCCTATCTGATCTTGTTGGATCTCAATATGCCAAGGATGAATGGCTTGGAGTTTCTCGGCCATATCCGCAACGACCCCGTGCTGTCTCTCTCTGTGGTTTTTGTGCTGACTACTTCAAGTGCCGATGAAGACAAGGTCGAGGCTTATAAGCATCATGTGGCAGGTTATATGGTCAAGCATGAAATAAGTGATGGTTTTTATAATATTTTCAATATGCTGGAAAGTTATTGGCGTATTGTCGAATTGCCGGAAGCCTGAGGGATGGAAAGCATGAATCTGCTGTTGATCGATGATGATGAGATAGACAGAGCCGCTATCATCCGCGCCCTGGAACAATCGTCACTGGCGTTCAAGGTGATGGAGGCCAACTGTGCCCAGAGTGGCTTGGAGTTCGCCTGCCAACAACATTTCGATGGCATACTGCTCGACTATATGTTGCCCGATGCTAATGGTCTGGAAGTATTGAGCCGTCTCAATGAATCTGCCGGAGAGCAGACCGCGGTAGTGATGATTTCCCGTTATGAAGACGATAAGCTGGCACAGCGCTGTATCGAACTTGGGGCGCAGGATTTTCTGCTCAAGGATGAAGTGAATACCAGCCGCTTGACCCGTGCAATCCGCAATGCCAAACAGCGGGCCTCGATGGCGTTGGCACTGCGCCAAAGCCACGAGAAGCTCAAAGAGCTGGCTGAACATGATTCCCTGACCAAGCTGGTCAATCGCTACGGTTTTGAACTCTGCCTCAATCGTACCTTGAGTCAGGTCAAGCGCCATCAGGACATGCTGGCGGTGATCCTCTTGGATCTGGATGATTTCAAAGGTATCAACGACACCTTAGGGCACCAGGTGGGGGATATCCTATTGGTGGAAGTGGCCAACCGTCTAAGCGCGGCGCTCAGGGAAGGAGATCTGATTGCCCGTCTAGGCGGCGATGAATTTGTGGTGTTGGTGACAGAGTCCGAGAATCGTTACTTTCCGATGGCGGTGGCCAATAGGCTACAGCAGGCCTTTGAAGAGCCTTTCCCGCTTGGAGAGCATGAGGTGCTGATCGGCGCCAGCATTGGCATTGCAGTGTACAGTGATTCTGTCTGTGATAGTTCTGAGCTGCTCAAGTGTGCCGATATAGCCATGTATCGCGCCAAAAAAATTGGCCGCAATCAGATCCAGTTTTATTCTGAAGAGTTGGCCAGGGAGGTGAGGTTTCGTAACCGTATCGAAATGGGGCTGAGAACTGCGCTGGAGCGGGATGAATTCAGGGTCTTTTATCAGGGGAAATTCGATGCAATTTCCGGCGAGCTTTTGGGAGTGGAGGCGCTGCTGCGCTGGCAACATCCTGAGGATGGTCTGCTGTCGCCTGACAGTTTTCTGCCTATAGCAGAAGAGATAGGCCTGGTGGATGAGATAGGTGAGTGGGTGTTGGTACAGGCATGCGCGCAAACCGTTGAGTGGCTGACGATGTTGGCTCCTGTAGGCAAGCGGTTATCAGTGGCGGTAAACCTGTCACCGTCGCAGATTATTCGCGAAACCCTGTATCAGACCATAGTCAGGGTATTGCAGCAAACCGGGTTGCCGGCGTCGCAACTGGAGCTGGAACTCACCGAAAATGCCCTGATTGAAGAACCGCTGGAGCTGGCCAAGGTGTTGGAGCGGATTGCTGCCTTGGGGGTAGTGTTGTCTTTGGATGACTTTGGCACCGGCTTTTCATCTCTCGAGCACATCAAATATTTTCCTATCAATGTACTTAAAATCGACAAGAGTTTTGTGGCTTCGGTCGAGCAGGATGAACGTGGTAAACGTCTGTTGTCTGCCTTGATTAATTTTGCCAACGGTTTTAACGTGGTGTCTGTGGCTGAGGGTATAGAGACAGAGGCGCAGGCGCAGTTTTGTCGTGAACGAGGCTGCAATCTGCTGCAGGGATATCTTTACTGTCGGCCGATTCGGCCCACGGATTTTGAAGTGCAGCATATTTTACCTTTGCTGGCCGAGGGGAATGTTTGATTTTGCTTGCCTATTGGCAAAGTATGGTCAAAGATGCCTGCTCTTTTTGCTGGGCCATAACTCTCTTTACCGGGTCTTCCAAACATGAAAATCGGTATCCTCTCTCAATTTCCCGAGCTTTATTCTACCCGCAGGCTGGTGGAAGCCTGTGAGGGACGCGGTCATCAGGCCTTGGTGATCAATCCACTCAACTGTTATATGAACATCAACTCGGTGCAACCCAGTATTCATCTTGAAGGTGAAGAACTCAGCGGTTTTGATGCCATTATCCCGAGGATCCATGCCAGTGTGACTTTTTATGGCTGTGCCCTGGTGCGCCAGTTCGAGATGATGGGGGTGTACGCCGCCAATGATTCTATCTCCATTGCCCGCTCAAGGGATAAGCTGCGGGCACTGCAGTTGCTCTCTCGCAAAGGGGTAGGTATGCCGGTCACCGGCTTTGCCAGCAAGCCGGACGATATTCCGGATCTTATCGCCATGGTGGGTGGTGCGCCGCTGGTGATTAAACTTTTGGAAGGCACCCAAGGAATAGGCGTGGTGCTGGCCGAAACCAAGAAGGCCGCCGAGAGCGTTATTGAAGCCTTTCTGGGGCTTAAGGCCAACATTCTGGTACAGGAATATATCAAAGAAGCCAACGGCAGTGATATCCGCTGCTTCGTGGTGGGCGACAAGGTGGTTGCGGCCATGAAACGCCAGGGGCCGGAAGGAGATTTTCGCTCCAATCTGCATTTGGGTGGCAGCGCCGAGAAAATCAAGATTACCCCCCAGGAGCGCAAGAGCGCCATAGATGCAGTCAAGGCGATGGGGCTGGCTGTGGCCGGGGTGGATATTCTTCGCTCTGAGCGCGGCGCTTTGGTGCTTGAAGTCAATTCGGCTCCGGGTATTGAAGGCATAGAACTGACTACAGGCATCAAGGTGGCAGAGCCGATAGTGGAGCATATCGAAAAAATGGTTGCTGCCCGTAAACACAATCGAACTGTCATCGCCTAATTGCGCCTCGGGCTTTCCCCATATAGGAGTTCGCACCTTCCTTAGAATTCGAACTCATAGACATAGCTGAGCACTATCTTGGCATCGTCGTCCGGCAGATCCGTATCGGCTACCATAAAGGAGACAGAGCCTATGCCTGTGTCCTTGCTGATGGCCAAATGGTAGTCGGCGTAGTTGGAAACCTGGAACCAGCTCTGCACCACATCGCCGTCTGAATAACCATAGTGTGCCGTCAGCGTCACGGTTTCCGTGATGGGATAGCTGAAACCCGCGTGGATATAGCTCAAATCCTTGTTATCCAGCGGCGCTTTGGCTACATCATCACCGGCATTGACCACCTTGGCATAACCCAGCTCAAACCACTTCCAACTGAGGGTCAACGCCAGTTCGCCAAAGTCGATATCACCCTTGGCATCAGGATAACCATAGTAGAGATAGCCGATGTCATAGCCAAAGTCTTCGCCTATGCTGCCGGAGTAACCGCCGTAAAAATCGAGCTCGTAACTGGTGTCATCACCAAAGTCGACATTAGAGGCCCAGGTGCCCAGGTAAAAGCCAGAGTCGTGGCTGTAGTCTATACCGCCTTGAACGGCGACAGAGTCATTTGTTTGGGTAACCCCGCGCCACAGATAGTTGGAGGCGACGCCGATATTCCCTGATACAGTCGCCTGGACTTCGCCGGCCAGCAACAACAGACCTGCAATAACTGACATTGAAAACTTGGTGTGTTTCATTCTCATCCCCTCGATGGTTGGGTTCCGGAACCGGGCAAGCTTGACCGGCGCAGACACTCGTTATTGTCTTTGTGGGATGAGCGAATCTTGTGCCAAGTTTAAATGAATATGAAATACAGAAAGTTAGCTTTTATTCTGAAACTCAGTTAACAGATTGTTGCCTTTAGTTAGGGCGTTTTGCCCTTTTTTTGTGCAGTGGAATGTTGGGAACTACAGACAATAAAAAAACGCCTCAATATGAGGCGCTTTCATCCGTGAAAAGCAGTTTAGTTGACGCTGTCACGCAGTGCCTTACCGGCTTTAAACTTGGGAATAGTGGCTGCAGGGATCTGGATCTCTTTGCCGGTTTGCGGATTACGACCTGTGCGGGCCGCGCGGGTTGAGGTTTCGAAAGAACCAAAGCCTACGATGGAGATTTTAGATCCTTCTTTCATGGCATCAGTCACTGCTACTTCGAACGACTTGAGGGCGCGGGCAGCTTCTGCCTTGGACAGGTTTGCATGTTCTGCCATTTTTGCGATTAGTTCAGTTTTGTTCATCTGGAGCGTCTCTTCTTTCCGTCGATTGAATTATTATTGCCCATCTAACATGCCATAAGGTTTTTGGCTTGAAAAGGCCTTTCAGCGGGCTTCTTGGGCTTTATTCGCTATTTTTTAACCAAAATTATACAAAATTGTGAGCCGGTCGCTGATTTCCTTAAATTCAGTGCGATCTAGTCAGATTTTTCCTGTTGCAAGAAGCGTTTTGTGTTGGTGGAAAAAGCTACCCAATACTGGAATGCCAGCAAGGCCAACAACACAGCCGCCAGCGGCAGCAAGGGGATATTGCGTCCAGCCAGCTCAAGTTTGACATCTTCAGGCGTTATCTGCAGTGCCATCAATGCAGTAGCGGCCAATGCCAGTAGTCCCAGAGTCTGGATAAAGAGATAGATACGCAGTGCCCACAGCGACCAACTTGTACGTAACATTATGCCTACCAATACTGGGATGACTCCCAAGGTAAACAGATCTACTGCACCTGTGCTGATGGTGCGCCACAGTGCTACCCCGGCCAGTACCAGATAGAGGATGCAAAGCAGTACCAATGGTATTGGTCTTGAAATGGACATAAATGACTCCTGTGAGAAATGGGCCTAAGTCTATGGAAAGCCCTGGGGTGAGTCCAGCCGGATTTTAATCGCATTTTCCGGTAAAATGAGCGCCGACATTTTTGGCAGGATAACACTCAATGACAGAAGAGCAGTTCTGGGAGCTGGTCAGCCGCGACTATCCCGATCAGGAACAACAGGAACTCCAGGCGCGTTTGACCGAAAAACTGCAAAGCCTGGGCGATGATGAGCTGGCAGAGTTTGATAAGCACTTTGCCAGGCTGCTCAGGTTGAGTTACAGCTGGGATCTTTGGGGCGCAGCTTACATTATTGCCGGAGTTGATTCAGATTATGGTTTCGCCGAGTTCCGGAACTTCCTGGTGACTCTGGGAAAGGAGCGTTATCAGGCGGCCTGCAATGCAGCGGATTCGCTGGGAGAGCTGGAAGTTTGGCCGCAATTGAATGGTTACGCCTATCCTTTTGTTGAGGAGATAGATCTGCTGGCCGGCCAGCTATACGAGACCCGTACCGGCAAAGAGTTACCGTTTGTGCCTTCGGGGCTGAGTCAGCCCAAGGGCAAGCGTTTCAACGACCAGCCCAAGGCACTGCGTAAACAGTACCCCAAGCTCAGCGCCCGTTTCCCCTTCTAAGCAGACTTAGTCGTTACGCATCTGCTCGCACTGAAAGCCCTGGCGGCGGGAGTCAAAGCGGCAGTAGCTGCCGCACTCCCAAGGAGCCCCTTCTGCGGCCTGGGACTTCTCGATGGCGAACGCTTTACAGCTGGCATAGTCGCCAAAATCGTCCTCTTTGAGATAACGCCCCGAATCGAAACCATGGGTATAAATGAAGGCACTCCAGGTTTCCGGCCCCTTGGGTTTAGCATCCTGATTGATGGCAATGAGAACAATTCCCAGAGCGGTAAAGAGTCCCAAGGTAATTAGCAAAGGCGGTGAGAGTTTCACTGGTGCTCCTGTAATGGCTCGGTTTTTCGGTCTATTAGATTACTTCAGCGGGGCTGACTCAAGCCGCATTGTTTGAAAGTTTGTTGCTGCGGCTACAAATTGATACTCAAGTTAATCTTCCTGGATGATGTATTACGAAAAATATCACATTAAAATAGCTACTTATAGCACGACACTATTCGCATATTAGTTTTGCGTTAAGCCCGGATTCAGGTTAAATTTTATACTCTGAGTTTGAAGCAAAAGCATACTGACAATCGCTCCCAAAGGAGGCTGAGATGAAAATCAGACATCTGTTACTTGTAAGTGCCCTGGCCTCTGGCTCGGTGCTGGCGGCCGACAAGGTCGATGAAAACCCGGTTACCGAGTCGGGTAAGGTCAAAATTGAGTGGCAGTCACCTAAGGATTTTCGGGATATCAAGTCTGCCAGCGAGCTGCAATCCCGTTATGAAAAACGTCTGTTCGATACCTTGACCAAGACTCTGGATAAAGACGTTTCATCTTCTCTAAAAGACAACCAAAAGCTGGAGCTGACGGTCACAGACGTGGATTTGGCCGGTGATGTGCGGCCTACCTTTGGTGCTACTGCCAACGATATACGTGTAGTCAAGAACGTTTATCCACCAAAAATAAGCTTCAGTTATCGCTTGTTGGAAGGCGATCAGGTAGTCATTGCCGGCGATGAAAAGCTGACCGATATGCAGTTTCTCGACCATGTGGACAGAATCAACAGCGACAGCTTCCGCTATGAAGAAAGAATGCTGAAAGACTGGTTCCAGAAAACACTCAAGCCAAAACTCTAAGCCGTTTTCGGCATATCCAGCAAGCACAGCCCTTGGGGGGTGTGCTTGGCCTGCTTTTTCGCCAGCGCACACAGGCGGGATAATTCATGTTCGTTGGCATCCAGACTCAATGGCGGTGGCAGTATTCCGACGCTGAGGCGCAATAGCGGTTGAAAGCATTCCTGCTCTTGTCTGTCCTTGGCAAATAAGCGCTGTCTTTGCCAATGTTCATCACTGAAGAATTGCCTTTTACTCTGCTCAAACTCGGCCAATATCTGCTGGCAAACCCCGAGTAGTTTTGGCTCTGTGCCTATCATCACAAAATCATCGCCACCCACGTGGCCGATAAACTGCGCTTTACCATATTGTCTGAGCAGGTCGGCTACGGCCCTTATCACTTCATCACCACGACTGAAGCCATAGATGTCGTTATAAGGCTTGAAATGGCATAGATCAAAATAGGCCAGATAGAAATGCTGTCGTAGTTTGCGCAGCCGTTGCAGCTCTTCCTGAATGGGTACATTCCCGGGCAATTCAGTTAACGGGTTGGCGTGGCGCGCCATCTGTATTCTATGTTCAGTAATGCGCTGCAGCAGCTCGCGGGTGTGACCAAGACCGATAAACTCACCTTGACGCAGGATAATGAATTCCTGCGCTATTTCGGAGCCAGGCTTGGCGGTAAGTTTTTGGCTTACCAATGACAGAGGTGTGGCCGCATCGACCAGAAGCACGTCTCTGTCCATGAGTTCAGTCACCGCCTGGTGTTCATGCAAGGCGCGGCCATAGGGACGGGAAAATAGCTCCATCAGCCGATGGCGATAGACCAGTCCCAAGGGACGTTTATGCTCCAGCACCACAATGCACTGAAGCTCCGGCTGGGAGAGAAAGCGTTCGCTCAACTGCTTGAGCTCAGTCTCGGAGGGGCAGGTTTGTGCCTGATGGCACAGGCTCTCCGCCGCCTCGTTGTATCTAGGTTGCTCCTGCTGACGAATGGTGAGATAGCGGGTTTGCAGTTGTCTATCCGGCTGCGCCTCGGGTCTGCCGAGTAAGAAGCCCTGACAATAAGTGATCCCGAGCTGGCGCAGTATCGTCAGCTCGGCTTCAGTCTCTATACCCTCGGCGATGACTTTACAGGTCAGGCTTTGGCAAAGCTCTATGATGGAGCGGACAAACTCCTGTTTTACCGGAAACTTGTCTATTTGGTGAATAAAGTGGCGATCAATTTTGACATAGTCGGGGGAGAGTTCTGACCATAGACGCAGGCCAGAATAACCGGCACCCAAGTCGTCGAGAGCGGTCAAAAACCCCTGATTGCGATAGTGATTAAGGCAGGCTTTGAGCTGATCTATGTCATCGGCAGGGTATTGTTCCGACAGCTCTATGACCACATTGGATGGCGCTATGCCGAACTGTTGCAAGAGCTTGAGTGTTTGCCCCTTGGGATGGGTTGGATCCAGCAGCGCCTTGGGTGAGATATTGATAAAAAGCTTGCCAGGCAGTTGTTTTTGCTGAAATTGGGCTATGGATACCCGGCGACACAAGGTTTCCAGCTCGGAGAGGCGCCCCAGGCGTTCGGCAGCACTGAACAGATGAAATGGAGAGTGAACGCTGCTGCCTATGGGGCCGCGGCTTAAGGCTTCAAAACCATGAATACTGTTGCTGTCTATGTTGATAATCGGCTGAAACAGTGCGGTGACATCCTCGTTATCCAACACACTTCCGAGTTCAGCTATTCTGTCTATGGCCATCAAACTGCAATACCTTACAAGGCCCCAAATCGAATAGAGTCTAGGTGTTGCAAGTGACACTAAGATGACAAAGCCGGGCTTGACCCGGCTCATATTATTGATTCAACTGATTGAACTCTTGCTATTTACTCTGCTGTTTAAATTGTTGCAGCGTTTGCAACAAGACTGCCAGTTTCGGCAGTAGGGCTTCCAGCTGTTCCGGGGTGGGTGCCGTTTCGGCTTCAAGATCCGCTACCGCCTGTGCCAACTCCTGTACATAGGGGAGGAAGCGGTTACTGCATGTGGTAAAGCCTTGCTCTTGAGTGAATACGGCAGAAAACTTTCCATGACCGGCTTGTTGCAGCTGATCCAGACGATTATCGGCATCGACAGCCTGGCGGTAAGCGGTCTGCAGATTGGCTTTCAGTTGCTCAATGACCTTGGTGTATGGCATAACAGCCTCTAACTGATGAACTTTGGCTGAAATTATAAGGAACAGGGATGCGCGCAACAAGTCGACTGCTGTGGTTCTTCTTCGGATGTGGCTTACTTTTAAGTGGTTGGGCCCAAGCAAAAGATGGTGATACACCACCCTTCTACCAGTTGGAGTTTGCCGGTAAGACGGCTTTTCTCATGGGCTCAGTGCATGTCGGCAAGGCTGATTTTTATCCACTGCCAAACCAGATAGAGCAGGCCTATCACAATGCCGGTGCTCTGGTGTTGGAAGCCGATATTCGCGATCCTGCGGCGCAGCAATTGCTGCAGCAGTATGGCTTGAAGGCTGCAACACCGGATGAGGAAACTCAGACGCTGCTGCAGGGATACTGTGGCGGTAAACCTTTATGTCGGCAATTGGCTATGATGTCCCCCTGGTTGCAGTCGGTACAGATCAGTATGCAACGCTTCGTGGAGCTGGGTTATCAACCCAGCCTGGGTGTTGAGCAGTATCTGTTGGATGGGGTAGGTGGCAAACCTGTGTTAGAGCTGGAAAGTACAGAAATGCAGTTGGCACTGCTGGACTCGCTGGCGCTGGAGTACCAGTGGAATATGGTTAGGGAGAGCATTCGCGGTGAAGATAGGGAGATCCAGGCGCTGATCACGGCCTGGCGCAGCGGGAATGAAAAAGCTTTGGCCGAATTGATGCTGCATCAGCTGTCCACCGAAGGAGAAAACGTATTGCTGGAAAAACTGCTGTGGCAGCGTAACCAAGGCATGGCCGAGCGTCTGTTGAGTCTGATGGGTTCCAATCAGGCGCCACTATTTGTGGCCGTCGGTGCCGGGCATCTGGCCGGCAAAAGGAGCCTACTCGAGTATCTGCATAAAGCCGGAGTCGACAGTCGTAACTGCTGGCAGCAAAGCTGTGATATACCGCCCGGCGAGGCAAACTGAGGCGCTGAGGTCTATACTTGCTGTGCTTGAACACAGGGAGTTGAGATGCAAGGCATTAGCGATGCGTACAAGGGGTTTGAAGGAACAGTTCGCCAGTGGGATCAACGTTTTGGCAAGGTGGTTGCCAGGGTCGACCCCGGCGGTTTTTATATTACAGGTGCCGATGAGTACATTTTTACCCGTTTGGGTTCCTGTGTGGCGGCTTGTATCTGGGATCCCGTACTCGGCATAGGTGGCTTGAATCACTTTCTGTTACCCGAGCGCAAACTTCACGAAGATTGGCAGCAACTGACCAGTTACAGCTGTCGTTACGGCAACTGGGCCATGGAGCAGTTGGTCAACGCCATACTCTGTGTCGGCGGTCAGCGACATAGATTACAGGCCAAGATTTTTGGCGGTGCCAGAATGGGCCAAAACAGTGTGCTGAATGTCGGCCAGTCCAACATAGATTTTGTACTGCGTTATCTCAAACTTGAGCAGATCCCTTTGCAGGCGGAGGATTTGGGCGGCCCTTGGCCGCGCAAGGTGATGTTTCACCCCAACAGCGGCAAGGTCTTGCTCAAGCACATGGATCCCGAACGTCTGGCACAGCTGGTGCCGGAAGAGAACCGTTATCTGGATCAGATAGTGGATAGCAAAGATCAACCTTCAATCGAGTTATTCGGCCCGGATGCCTTGTGAGCAATGAAATGCACGTAACGGCCCAGAGACAGATAGGGTTGCTGGCGTGAGTATTTCAGCTCCATCTCAAGTAGTTGCTGGAAGTCGAAATTATCCGGCAAGCTCTTTTTAAGATAGTCATGGATGACTCTTACCCCGGATTCACACCTCAACTCCAGTTGCCACTCCTTAAACCAAGCTTGTACGTCAGCTATTTGCAGCGGATGTTTCGGGCTGAGGCGGACTTTTTTGCGGGTTTGCAGATCGGCAGCCACATAGTCGAGATTACCTGACACCAGGGCGTGAAAGCGCATCGCTTCCTTATTGAAAAACATCAGTGAAAACAGGCCGTCATCTTTCAAAAGTGACAGCAAGCCCGCCAGCGTACCTTTGGCATCATGCAACCATTCGGCAACCGCATGGCAGAGAATAAGGTCGAACAGGCCCAGTTCCGTTACGTTCAGCTCCTGGATAGCGCAGTGCAGCAGTTGAATATCCAAGGGGGCGGCCGAGGCGGCTATCTGTTCCCGGGCTTGTTCCAGCATGGCCGATGAGATATCGCACAGCACCACCTCATGCCCCATAGCCGCCAGTTTCTGACTGAAAAAACCGAAACCGCCACCGGCATCCAGTACTCTGAGTTTACGGCCGGCAAAATAGGGTAACTGTTCCTGCAGATCGCGCCAGAGCACCGCGGCTCTGATCTGTCCTTTAGGGGTTCCATAAATATTGTTGGCGAACTTTTGCGCCAGCTTGTCAAAGTTCTGATCTTGCACTTTGGAGGGTTCTGCATGACTTGAAGGCATATAGTGTCTCACAAGCCGCAGCCCTTGGCATCAGAGCCAAGCGCTTATGGCGGACAGATCGCAAAATCATAGATAGCTCCGAAAACGGCAGGGATGAGGTATAATGCTCGGCTTGGAATACTCAAGGTGGGCTTTTTGGTTATGGAATTCAGTGTCGAACTGCGAACAATGCCTTCGTTGTTTTCGCTGTATCGCAAGATTTTTTTCGGGCGAAAGCCTGGCTGGGACAACCAGCCTTTACCTCGTATCAGCGTTAATACTCCCGGCGTGGCTTTGGAGCCCGGCAAGGTGGCCGACTACGCTCAGGTGTGTGGCTTCGAGTTTGATGGCAAAACTCTGCCGCCTACCTATCTGTACGTGATGGCCTTCAGGTTGCATGCGGTGATCTTTACCCATGACGCTATCACTTTTCCTCTGCTGGGAATGATCCACCTGCGTAATCGTATCAGTCAGTTTCGCAGTGTTACTGTGGATGAGCGTTTCGATATCGACTGTCGCCTTACTGATAGCCGAGAGACAGATTCCGGCCTGGAGTTTGACCTTATCTCCAGGGTGACTGTGGCCGGAGAGCTGGTGTGGGAATCCCTATCGACTTATCTGTATCGCATAGATAAGCCGGGGCGCAGGGCAAGGCCACCCAAAGCCGGGGATATTCTGTGGGAAAACCCCAGTGTCTGGGAGTTGGGTGACGATTTGGGGCGGCGTTATGCCAGAGCCTCGGGTGACTATAACCTGATCCATCTGCATCCCCTGCTTTCCAAGCGTTTTGGTTTCGACCGGGTGCTGGCTCACGGCATGTGGTCCAAGGCCCGCTGCGTAGCTCAGTTGATGCCTGAGCTGGGCAATAAACCCTGTGTCATTGACGTGGCGTTCAAGTTGCCGCTGTTTATGCCGGCCAGTGTCTGCTTCTGCGCCGAGGCCATGGAGCAGGGCTATAAGTTTGAACTCAGGGATCAAAAGGGGCGTAGGCCACACCTTTGTGGTGAGCTCTCCCTGCTCTGAGCTGTCGGGCCCTGGTTTTCCACCTTGGCCCCCTGTTTGGCTCTATTATTCCTGCGCTCGCTATTTTCCTTCCGTTCGGAAACTGTTTTTCGGCCAATTCCGGCCAGAGATTTCTTGACTCAGATTAAGGTATTGCTGAATAAAGAGCGCTCCGACTTTAGCTTGAAGCCGGAATGGCCTAGTATGCGGGTCCTTTGATCTATTTGCTTTGGCCCTTGTGGGAGTTTTACTGAATGTTGAAGGACATAGAGATCTCTAGAATGACGCCGAGGCGTCCCATTGAGCATATCGCTACTGAGCTGGGGTTGCGTCCCGGTGAGTTCAGCTGTTACGGCGACCACAAGGCAAAAATCCCGCTGTCGTTGCTCGAACGAGTCTATGACTATCTGCCCGGTAAGCTGATTCTGGTGACTGCGATAACGCCTACGTCACACGGTGAAGGCAAGACGGTGACCAGCATAGGTTTGACCCAGGCCCTGCATGCGCTCGAGCACAAGGTCTGCGCCTGTTTGCGCCAGCCCAGCATGGGGCCGGTCTTTGGCGTCAAGGGTGGGGCTGCCGGCGGTGGTTATGCCCAGATAGTGCCGATGGAAGAACTGAATCTGTATCTTACCGGGGACATTCACGCCATTACCAGCGCCCATAACCTGGCCGCCGCTGCGCTGGATGCCAGGTTGCATCATGAGCAGCGCCTCGGGGCAGCAGAATTCAGCCGTCGCAGTGGCTTGGATGCGCTCAATATCGATCCGGAAAAGCTCTTTTGGCACAGGGTGATGGATCACAATGATCGTAGCCTACGGCAGATTCAGATAGGGCTGGGAAATAACAATGGCCCGGAGCATGAGTCTGGCTTTGATATCACCGCCGCCTCGGAGCTGATGGCGATTTTGGCCCTGAGTCGCGATCTTGCCGATATGCGCCGCCGTGTTGGTCAGGTGTTGCTGGCGCTCGACACCGCTGGACAGGCGATTACCGCCGAGCGGCTCGGGGTTGCCGGTGCCATGTGCGCTATTTTGCGTCAGGCGTTGGAGCCGACACTGATGCAGACTCTCAACGGTGCCCCTTGTCTTATCCACACCGGACCCTTTGCCAATATCGCCCACGGCAACTCCTCTATTATTGCCGATGAGATGGCGCTGAAACTCAGCGATTATGTGGTCACTGAAGGCGGCTTTGGCTCGGATATGGGCTTTGAAAAGTTTTGTAATATTAAGGCACCTGTTTCCGGACGTCAGCCTGATTGCACCGTCTTGGTGGCGACCTTGAGAGCACTTAAGAGTAACGCAGGACTCAAGGGCGAGGCAGTAAGCCGGCCTAACCAGCAGGCTCTGGAGCAGGGCTTTGTCAATCTGGCCTGGCACCTGGCCAATGTGCGCCGTTACGGCACACCTGTGGTGGTGGCTATCAACCGTTTTCCCGAAGATACCGAGCAGGAGCTTGAGTGGTTGAGACAGGCCTGCCTCACCGAGGGTGCCGATGCTTGCGAACTCAGTGAGGCTTTTGCCCTCGGTGCTGATGGCGCCAAGGCTCTGGCCGAGTCGGTATTGGCAGCCATAGGTAAGGGTGATGGCTTCAAGCCTCTCTATGACCCTTCGCTTGGACTCGAGGCCAGTCTGGCAACTCTGGCCGAGCTTGGTTATGGCGCTGCCGGGGTTGAGTTGTCGGCCAAGGCCCGTGAGCAACTTGCCGAGATCCAGCGCCTTGGCGCAGACAAGTTGCCTGTGTGTATGGCTAAGACGCCTATGTCTATCAGTCACGATCCCAAACTCAAGGGGGCGCCCAGCGGTTTTACTTTGCCTATTACTGAGCTTAGGCTCAATGCCGGAGCCGGTTTTGTCACCGCTTTGGTGGGCAAGGTGATGACAATGCCTGGGCTGGGTTTGAACCCCGGCTATCTGCATATCGATATTAATGAGCAGGGTGAAGTGATAGGGCTTTAATTCGACAACAAAGGGCGCAGATGCGCCCTTTGTTGTATTGGAGACTGCCGCGCCGATTTAACCGCGATAGAAGTGTACGTCCCGCTGCGGGAATGGAATGCTGATCCCTTCCTCGTCGAAGCGCATCTTCACCGCCCGGGTGATGTCCCAGTAAACTTCCCAATAGTCTTCCGGCCTGACCCAGGGGCGCACCACAAAGTCCACCGAGGATTCACCCAATAGGTGCAGTTTAACCGTGGGCTCAGGGTGTTTCAGTACCTTGGGATGCTCTTGTACCAGTTGCTCCAGCACGGCTTCGGCCTGTTCGATATTGTCGCTGTAACTGATGCCGAAGGTCATATCTACCCGTCTGTGATGCTCGGCGGTGATATTGTTAATGGTATCGCCCCAAATTTTGTTGTTGGGAACAATCAGTCGTTGGTTGTCCAGGGTCTTGATGGTCGTTGAAACCAGGCTCATATGGCTGACTCGGCCAGTGACTCCGGCGGCATGGATCAGATCTCCCACATCGAAGGGTCGATAGATGAGGATCATCATTCCTGAGGCGAAGTTGGATAGGGTATCTTGCAGCGCAAAACCGATAATCACCCCGGCAATACCGAAACCAGCCAGTAGAGGCCCGAGTTCGAATCCCAGCTGTGACAAGGCGATCAACAAGCCCAAAGTGAAGATGACCTTGCCCGAAAGCGAGGTGAAGAAGTCTTGCAGCAGCTTGCTGAACTTGAGCTTGGAGTTACTGACCGCCTTGGCAACGATTCGCTTGGTCAGTTTGGCCAGCAAGACGGTAAGTAGCAAGATAAACAAAAAGATAAATATCTTGAACAGTATATCCGGCCCGCCTTCAACCAACTGCGCCTTGGCGATTTCAAACCATTGTCCCGCCAGGCTGGAGACAACATCGATATTGAGTACATCCTGGGTGATATCCCCCGAGATGGCAAACAGGGTCTTTTTCAGATCGCTGGTATCCACATCCAACTTATCCAGCATGCTTATCACTGCGCTCAGGCTGCTGCTGTTGTTTTCCAGTCGCTCTTTCAGCAGGGTCAAGGTCTTGCTCTGCTCGCTGCTGACATCTTTGCCCGCCAGCGCATTTTCGGCCATTTGCACGGCCAACTGCTGCTGGTTATAGCTCACCAGGCTCTCCAGCAACCCGGCTCTGACGATAAGACGTTGCTTGAGTGATTCTTTCGCCTGGCTGACATCCTGCCCCAGTTGTTCTGACCAATTGAGCAGTTCCAGCAAGCCTTTTTGAATTTCATCCTTTTCCAGGCTGCGGCGGGAGATCTCAAGCATCAGCTGTTGATCTTCCCCTTTGCCGAGCTTGCCCTGCAGCGACACTATCTCCTTGTCGAGATATTGCACCATCTGCTGCAGGAGTTGCCGCTGCGTTTGCAGGTGCGGCAGAACGTTCATCAGGGCCTGAGGGGCTGCATTCTTGTCGCCAATGGCATCTATGCTCTCTTTGAGTTTATTTCGCTGTGCCAGAGTCAGTGCCTTGATCCTAAACTCAGTCACTGCCTTGAGTTCGCCCTTGGCAGTGCGAAGCTGTTGGATATTTTGTCTTATAGTTTGCTGTATCAAAGTGAACTGCTCGGTGGCGAGCGGTTCAGGTTCAGATGCAAAGGATTGCCAGGAAAGAGTTAAACACAACAGGAGCAAGAGAGATCTAACCATGTTTTTAGTCCGATTTTTATCTGTTTTTCTGAGGTGTTGGAGTTAATAAATATGACACGAAAATTTCCATGGTGCCTAAAAAGCGCATGGATTTGTGGTTTTTCGCACATGGGAGATATAAGGCGGACGCCAGCTTTGCTAGAATAGCGCCCCTTTGTTGAACTCGCCGGAGAACGCCCGAGTGTTATGCTCCAATTGCAATAAAACCTTTAATGTTTCTCAGATAGCCCAGCAGCGGGGCAGCGGCTTTTCTGCGCAGATCCAGTGTCCTCATTGCGAGGCCTGGCTTGGAAAGACGCCTTGGTTATTGAAATTGAAACTGGCGGGTTTTTATCTGGGGGTGGCTGCGGCTATTTGTGCCTGGTTGGTACCAGAGACCAGACACTTCGGGATACCTGTCGCAATCCTTGGGCTGATCGTCTTGCTGATCAGCCACCTGATGGATCATCTGCACACGGTTGAAGCGCCGGTTAAAGTTGAAGAGGATGATTCGGCGCAGCGGCAGAAGTACCGCTAACGGCTTATTCTATCACCTGTACCTGATTGGCCAGGGAGGTTTCTACGTAATAGATGCCGCCCAAAATAGCGCCGCAAAACAGAATGGCAAACAGGATAATCCCCAGGTTATTTTTGAGAAATGCCAACATAGCTTTTCCTTTGGTTAGGCTGCTCTCATGGACGGGTCCGTGCGAGCACAAAGAGTATAGGGTAAACCTTAACCGGCAGAGCTTAAGCAGAACTTAATCTCCGCCCGGCCTGTGATTTGCGCCGAAACCTCTGCGCCGTTACATATCTTGTAACTTTTAGTTTCAGCTTCGCCCTGTTAACCTTGTTGCAACCTCGGGGCAGGCTGGCTTACACTAGCGCCGGATCTATCTGGGGGATGTTAGGTTTGGATATCGCTGTTCGCACAAGAAGCACTATTGCCATATGGCTTGCCGCCATATTGGTGCTCTTGTCTGTGGCTGCTTCGGCCCACAGCATCTCCCATCTCCAAGAGGGTCATAAGACCCACTGTACTCTCTGTTTTCATCAGCATCAGCTGAATAAGGTCATGCCCGGCACTGGGCTGCATCTGGATGCTGTCAAACAATCCTATATCAGAGTCAATCTTACGGCTCCTTCCTGGCAGGCGCCCCACGTTCGCCTGTTCAACAGTCGTGCTCCCCCTGTCACAGCCTGAATTTAAAGAAACCTCTATTTAAATTTTGCTATCGACCGCATGGAATTGCGGTGCGATGACTGCTGTATTTCAGGAGCTAAAATGACTGTTTTTTCAACTCGTATTTCGCCTCTGGCCTTGGCCTGTGGCTTGGCTTCCACCTGTGCAATGGCCCAGGACCCTACGCTGACCAATCCGGCGATCAGTGCGGTTTTGGATGGCTATTATCAAACGGCGGATCGTCCCTTGGCCGAGCGTCAGGAAGGTTTTGGTCTGGGGGAAACCGAACTGGCGCTCAGCGCCAATATTGACGATATGTTCTATGGAAAAGTCACCACCATCATAGAAAACCATGATGGTGATACCGAAGTGGAGCTGGAAGAGGCTTTTATTCAAACTTTGGCGATGCCGGCAGGGTTTGCGGTGCGTGCCGGTCGTTTCCTGTCTGACGTGGGCTATCTCAATAACCAGCATCCCCACACAGACGCCTTTACCGACCGACCGGCGGCTTACCGTGCATTCTTGGGCAATCACTACTTCGATGATGGTATCCGCTTGAACTATGTGGCGCCGACTGATCTTTACTGGGTCATGGGGCTGGAGGCCTTCAAGGGCGACAAGATGCGTGCCGAGGATGAACACGGCGAGCGCGAGTTCGAGGATGTGGGTGTCTACACCGCTTACACCAAGATAGGTGGTGATATAGGGGCAGACAGTTCCTGGCAGTTGGGACTGTCATATCTGCGCAATGAAAATGGCCGCATGACCCCTTTTGAAGAGCACGCGGGTGAGGAAGAGGAGCATGATCACGGCCACGAAGGTCACAGTCATGGTGCTGCTTATACGGGGGAAAATACCTATATTGCCGACTTTGTTTACAAGTGGGCGCCCAACGGCAACTACAAGTATCAGCATCTGACTGTGAGTGGTGAGTATTTCCGGGTGGCAGATTTCGTTGCCGAGGCCGAGCATGAGCATCACGAGGATGAACACGCCCATGCTGAGCCGAAAGATTACCATCAGGGCTGGTATCTGAGCGGTGTCTACCAATGGAGCCCCAGCTGGTCTACCGGGATCCGTTACGGTGAGCTGGATACCCAGCAGGCCCACGACGATCATTTCCACGGTCAGAAGCTGAAAGAAACCGAAGTTAGCCTGGCCTGGCATCACAGCCATTTCTCTACCGTAAGACTGCAGTACACCAATCAGCGTGGCACTAATTTCGACGGTATCGAAGACGACAATGTTATCACTCTGCAATACGTTATGACTCTGGGGGCCCACGGTGCGCATCAATTCTAAATTTGTCGGCCTGGCCACGGCCGCTTTGACTCTGGTGGCCAGTTGGCAGGCTCAGGCCAGCCTGAATATTTTTGCCTGTGAACCTGAATATGCCGCGTTGGCCAAGAGCTTGGCGCCGGATGCGAACATCTATTCGGCCACAACCGCCTTGCAGGATCCTCACCAGGTGCAGGCGCGGCCCAGTTTAATCGCCAAGATGCGCCAGGCTGATCTGGCGGTCTGCGCCGGTGCGGATCTGGAAATCGGTTGGTTGCCTATGCTGCAGATGAAATCTTCCAACGCCAAGGTGCGCTCTACGGATCAGGGGCTGTTTTTTGCAGCCGATCAGGTTGAGACCCTGGATAAGCTGGATTCGGTCGACCGCAGTATGGGGGATGTGCACGCCAAGGGGAATCCGCATCTGCACTTTGACCCTTATCGGATGCTGGATATCGCCAAGGCGCTGAGCGCCAAGCTGGTGGCCCTGGATCCTCAAGGAAAAGCCGACTATGAGGCTGCGCTCAAGGCATTCAGCGAGCGTTGGCAGCAGGCTATTCCCAACTGGGAAGCCGAAGCGGCATCACTCAAGGGCAAGAAGGTTATCGCCTATCACACCAGTTTCCGCTATCTGTTCAACTGGTTGGGAGTTTCTCAGGTCGCGGATCTTGAGCCCAAGCCCGGGTTGCCTCCCAGTAGTTCACATTTGGCTTCGCTGCTTGAGCGGGCAGGGCAAGGGGATGTCAGTGCCGTGGTAGTGGCATCCTATCAGGATGAACGTGGCGCCAACTGGTTGGGTGAAAGAGCCAAGCTGCCGGTATTGGTATTGCCCATGTCGGTCGGTGGTAACGCCCAGAGCCAGGATCTTTTCAGCCTGTATGATAGCGCCATCTCGCTGCTCAAGAGTGTGAATTGATTATGGACAGCGGACTGTTCAGCATACTCCTGCCGGCCTTTGCGGCCGGCCTGCTGGTGCTTTCAACCCATGTGGTATTGGGGCGCCAGGTGTTGAAGCGCGGGATCATCTTTATCGATCTGGCGATTGCCCAAGTCGCGGCACTGGGGGCGATAGTGGCGCATCTTAATCATGATTTGGAGGAGATCCCTTATTCTCATGTATGGATGCCGGCATTGTTTGCCCTGGCCGGGGCCGGAATCATAGCCTGGTTATCACGTAAAATGGCCTCTGAGCTGGAGGCCATGATCGGCTGCTTCTACGTGTTGGCTGCAGTGGCTGCCATGTTGTTGCTCTCCAACGACCCCCATGGTGCCGAGCTGCTCAAGCAACTGATGTCGGGGCAGATCCTTTGGGTCAACTGGCCACAACTGATCTTGCCGGCTCTGGTTTATACTCTGGTGTTGGGGCTATTGCTGTGGCGCCCGTCTTTGCTCAATGGCGCCGTGTTTTATCCCCTGTTTGCCCTGGTGATAACCCTGTCTGTGGAGCTGGTGGGTGTCTATCTGGTGTTCAGCACCTTGATTCTGCCGGCACTGGCGTTGAATAAATACAGCGGCCGTTTCGCACTTGGCTGGGCCTATCTGGTCGGAGTATTGGGTTATGTCGCCGGTCTGTGGGCCTCGGCGAGTTATGACCTGCCTAGTGGGGCCGCTATAGTGGCAACTCTGGCACTGAGCGCTCTGCTGTTTCGTATACTGTTAAGTTTCAGCGATCGTCACTGAGTTCAGGAAACTGAGAACAAGCCTCAAAATGCGGCCCGGCGGCCGCATTTTTTTTGCTGTTAAAAATCAGCGCACAGATGTAAACAAAAGATTGAGCCGCAGCAGGCCTGTAGCTATACTGTCCGCCGTTGCATAAGCGGAGTAAATTTATGCTGTTGATAGTCCGTTCTCTGCTGCTGGCAGTGCTCTTGTTGCTGGCCTTTGTTTTTGGTGGCATTTTTTGCATTTTACGCCCGAGACACAGAGATAATGTACACCTGTTTGCCCGACTTTTTTCGGCGGTAGCGCCCATATTGGGTGTTAAAGTTATAGTGCGAGCAGGCAAAACCAAACCGGGTGAGCCCTGTATCTTCCTGGCGAATCACCAAAATAATTTCGATATGTTTACCCATACTGCTGCGGTTCCCAAGGGCACTGTCAGCCTGGGGAAGAAAAGTCTGTTGTGGATGCCGCTATTTGGTCAGCTTTATTGGCTTTCGGGTAATATTCTCATCGATCGCAAGAACCGTGCCCGCGCCTTTGAAACCATGGCCGAAACGGCGCGCAAGATCAAAGAGAAATGCCTTTCTGTGTGGATCTTTCCTGAGGGTACCCGTAGTCGCGGTCGCGGCCTGTTGCCCTTTAAGGCTGGAGCATTTCATACCGCTATAGCCGCCGGAGTGCCTATGGTGCCTGTGCTGGCTTCCAATCAATGCCATATTAAGCTCAACCGCTGGAACAATGGTGTGGTGATTATTGAGATGATGGAGCCGGTGGCAACCCAAGGCTTGAGTAAGGCTAATGTCAAAGAGTTGTCCGATAAGATCCATGCCACCATGGCCAGTAAGCTCAAACAACTGAATGCCGAGGCGGCAGCACTTATGGGTAAAACTGTGCCCGCGGATATCGTATAATACCCTCTGACCTATTTTTCGGAGACAAGCATGTCCATTGAACGTCTGTTGCAGGCACAGAAGCAGGAAAACCGTGACATTATTCAGTCCTTGCTGGATGACGGTTCTGAGGCCGATGCTGAATACACCATAGAGCACCATTTTTCGTCCACTAACTTTGACCGTCTGGAAAAAGCCGCAGTCGATGCCTTTAAATTGGGCTTTGAGGTTAACGATGCTGAAGAGGTGGAACTGGATGACGGTAGTCTGATTTTCTGCTTTGACGCTATAGCCTATCATCAACTGGAAGCCGAGCTTCTGGATAAGGCCTGTGAGCAATTGCTGCAGCTTGCGGTCAAGCACAAGGTCGACTATGACGGCTGGGGCACCTATTACATAGGTGACGAGCTGGAAGATGAAGGCGACGAAGAGCAGGACTAAGTCCTGTTACCAATAAAAACACCGGGTTCTTGACCCGGTGTTTTTGTTTCTGCCACCTTTACCGGCAGATTGATTTTCAGTTGTAGTCTACCGGCTTTTCGCCAATGACAACCGGAAGTTCTATCTGTTTACCGGCGCGGATCACCTGCAGGGTGACCTTGGTACCGGGGGGGGTCTCGGCAATCCTGTCCATCAGCATATAGATGCGGGTAACGTCTTCACCCTGATACTGAGTGATTACATCTCTGGGTCTCAAGCCAGCCAGCGCTGCCGGGCCATTAGGTTCTATGCCGGTCACAACTACGCCGCGAAGATCCGGCAAGTTGAGTATTTGGGCCACAACCGGGCTGACGTCTTCACCCGAGATCCCCAAGGCACCGCGAATAACCCGGCCATCCTTGATCAGTTTGCCCATGACGGCGTAGGCCAGCTTGATGGGAATGGCGAAGTTGATGCCATGGCCCCCCCCTTCACCACCTATCTGGAAGGCGGCAGTATTAATGCCTATGAGCCCCCCATGGGTATCAATCAAGGCGCCGCCCGAGTTACCGGCGTTGATGGCGGCGTCGGTTTGCAGAAAGTCCAGGTAGCCTGTACTCAGGCCATTACGGCCGGTGGCACTGATGATCCCCTGAGTGATGGTTTGTCCCAGGTTATAGGGGTTACCTATGGCCAGCACCACATCGCCCACCTGAGGAGGACTGTTGAGGTTAAGCGGCACCACGGGCAGATTTTCGCCTTGGATCTCCAGCACGGCCAGGTCGGTTTCCGGATCCTGACCGACCACTTCGGCACCGAATTTTCGGCCGTCCTGTAATGCCACTACAATCTCATCGGCCTTCT
The DNA here is from genome assembly GCF_007636515.1 of Shewanella sp. MSW. Classification (NCBI taxonomy): domain Bacteria; kingdom Pseudomonadati; phylum Pseudomonadota; class Gammaproteobacteria; order Alteromonadales; family Shewanellaceae; genus Shewanella; species Shewanella sp. MSW. The sequence continues at coordinate 194,113 of NZ_LVDR01000003.1, read as the reverse complement.
TGACTACATGATAGTTGGTGAGAATGTAGCCTTCTTTGCGCATGATAACGCCTGAGCCCAAGCCCTGCAGCGAACCGCCGTTAAGGGGGCGGCTTTGGTTGATGCTCAGGCTGTAGATGTTCACCACTGCAGGCGCGGCGCGGCGTACCGCTTTGGCAAAGGACAGCTCTGCACCACTGTTTCCCCTGAACTGCAACAGGTTGCCACCAAGATTGCCTTCGCCCATAAAACGGCTGACCAGCAGAAAGACTGCCGCCATTACCAGGCCAAAGACCACTGCTTTGCAGATATAGATCAGGGTTTCTTTCATTGTGATGACATTGCTGAATATTAAAAAAGGCTCGTTAGATTAGCATGTTTCTTGCTATTGCGAACAATAGTCAAGGCTCGGGAAGTTAATTTTGCCCTGAATTGGGCGCCGGAAATAAAAAAAGCGGGGAGCACCCCGCTTTTTCAGGATGGCTGTTAACCTCTGAGGATCAGATACAGGTTGCTATTGCCCCTGACTATCTTCAGCGCCACCGCGCCTTGCTGCTCTTTAAGCTCCTCTTTCAGCGCTTTTAGGGTGGTGGTCTTGGTGCGGTTAACCCCAATAATCAGGTCACCTTTTTGTAAGCCACTCATGGCCGCTGGAGAGTTCTGGGCGATATCGGTGATTTCGATACCTTTCTTGCTGTTCTCCAGTGTGGCACCGGCCAACATCGGATGAACAGCACCGGCCGCAGTTTCTTTCACCTGGCTGGCTTCGCCCAGGGTAACTTTGACTGTCTTGTCATCACCATCACGTATCAGGCCAAGCTCTATTTTACTACCGGCACCCATGGTGCCAATCTTGGCCCGCAGTTCTTGGAAGCTCTTGATCTTGCGCCCATTGATGCTGACGATAATATCGCCGGCCTTGATGCCTGCCTTGTCGGCGGCGCTGCCTTCCATTACTTCGCTGACAAAGCCACCGTGCTGGGTCTCGAGACCGAAGCCTTGAGCCAGTTCATTATCCAGATCACGACCCATAACCCCCAGCACGCCGCGGCGCACTTCGCCGTGTTCGATTATCTGATCCACCAGGCTGTGAACCATGTTGGCCGGTATCGCGAAACCGATACCTACGTTACCGCCGCCGGGAGCCACAATAGCGGTATTGATACCGATAAGCTCGCCGCGCAGGTTAACCAAGGCGCCGCCTGAGTTACCGCTGTTGATGGCGGCATCGGTTTGAATAAAGTTTTCCAGCATCTCTATGCCAAGGCCGGTGCGCCCCAGAGCACTGACGATACCTGAGGTGACGGTTTGCCCAAGACCGAAGGGGTTACCTATGGCTACGGCAAAGTCACCGACTCTTAAGTCATCCGAGTCGGCGGACTTGATTGCCGTGAGGTTGTCGGCTTCAATCTGCAGCAGAGCGATATCGGCGTCTTTATCTTTACCTATCAACTTGGCCTTTATTTCACGGCCGTCGTGTAGACCTATTTGAATATCATCGGCGCCATCAATCACATGGTTGTTGGTGACTATGTAGCCCTTATCGGCATCTATGATGACACCGGAGCCCAGGCCGCGGAAGGGGCGCTCCTGTACTTGCTCCTGAGGGGCATTGGGGCCAAAGAAGTAGCGGAAGATATCCGGTACCCGTTGGCGGGAAACCTGAGTGCCGGAAACGGCGACAGAGACAACTGCTGGAGTAGTTTGCTCCAACATGGGGGCCAGGCTCGGCATGGTTTGGCCGGCAACAGCTTGAGGTAGAGCGGCCTGGGAAACCACAGGAGCCAGTGTCAGTGTGGCTCCAAGCAGGGCGGCGGAAACAAGAGATAACTTGGTCTTCATCTATGCATTGCTCCTAATACGGGATCAAATAACCATGTACTGTTTGCCACCAAGGTGGCTGAATCTTAAAGGCTCTTTTACGAGCGTTCGGTAATTAATCCGACTTTAATCTTGTTTAAAAAGTTCATCCTTCATTAATAAAGATTAATTTTTAATGCTTTCCGGCGAGAGTACGGCGTCACTCTTGTCATCAAGGTCACTGATACTGGTTTGCATAAATGGCAAAGGGGCCAGCTGCTCCTCTTTGGCTAATCTTTGGCTGCCCTGATTCCAGTGCTGATTAAGGCGATTGATTTGCTCTGTCAGTTGTCCCAGCAGTGCTCTCTGTTCAGCCAGATGATCACTGACTTCCTGTTTGTGTTGGCTCAACTCCATCTTGCTGCGTTCAATAGCCACACTTTTACTACTCTTGCTGAGTCCGCGGCTGACCAAGGTCTTGCCGATATAACCCAGTATTAACCCCAGAATGAAAGCCGCAAACACCAGTGGCCATTCCATATCGACTCCTTAAGTTTGTCTTTGTGTCTTAAGTTTTTGCCCGATCCCATAGGGATAATAGGCAAAATATACCCCGAGAGTGGGTCTCATGATACCATTTGCCGCCCCGACTCTGTTGCTTGAGTTGGGCTAGGGAAGATGCGAACAAGTCCTTGTGGGACTTGTTCGCATCTTCCCTAGTACCCATCAAATAAGGTTAAAAGAGAAGAATTCAAGTGTCGCAGTTAACCCCTTGGCAGCATTACCAACAAGATCTCACCCGTGAAGATTTCAGCCATGACCCGGCGCAGGAGCAAGCGGTAAAGGCATTGCAGCGTGTTTATGATGAGCTGCAAAGGCCGCAAAAGTCCGGATGGCGCAATTGGTTCAGCCGGGAAAAAAACAGCAAGGTTCAGGGGCTTTACCTCTGGGGCGGTGTTGGGCGCGGCAAGACCTACCTCATGGACACCTTTTTTGATGCCCTGCCGGGTGAGCAGAAACTAAGGGCGCATTTTCATCGCTTTATGCACAGAATTCATCAGGAGCTGGACGCGCTCAAGGGAACCAGGGATCCTCTATTGGTGATAGCCAAACAGATGGCAGCGAAATATAGAGTGATCTGTTTCGATGAGTTCTTTGTTTCGGACATCACGGATGCCATGTTACTGGGCACTCTGTTCGAAGCCCTGTTCAAGGAGGGCGTGGTCTTGGTGGCCACCTCCAACATAGTACCGGATGATCTTTATAAAAACGGTTTGCAGCGGGCCAGATTTTTACCGGCTATCGCCGAGATCAAGGCCAACTGCCAGGTGCTGAATGTCGATTCAGGAATCGACTACAGACTGCGAACTCTGGAGCAGGCTGAGATCTACCATCATCCACTCGATGAAACGGCCGAATCCAACCTACAACGTTATTTCACCCAACTGGCGCCCGAGTCGGAAGTCTCTGAAACGCCGCTGGAAATCGATGGACGCAGCATAGTGATCCGCAAACAAGCCCAAGGTGTTTTGCTGGCTGACTTTAGAGCCCTGTGCGATGGACCGCGCAGTCAGCGGGACTATATGGAACTGGCGCAACTGTTTCATACTGTGCTGCTCAGCGGCCTGGAACAGATGGGCGCCCAACAGACAGGGGATGATATCGCCCGTCGTTTCCTGGCGTTGGTGGATGAGTTCTATGAACGGCATGTGAAACTTATCATCTCAGCCGAGGTGCCGCTCGAGCAGATTTACACTGATGGGCAATTGAGTTTCGAGTTCCGCCGTTGCCGCTCCCGCCTGATTGAGATGCAGTCCCGGGATTATCTGGCGCTGGAACATCTGCCATAGCTAAAGGGAAAATCCGCTTAGATGCGGGAAATTCAATCAAATAGCCATACTCAATAAGCCTTGGATGGCGGCAAAGTGCTAACAGCTTGAAAAAGATCGTCTTTTAAGGCGAGATATTAAAAAGCAGGTGATTTTTAGTTCAGCTTTGACTATAATCCGCCACCTGCCCACGTTACTCCGCCGATTGGGCGGATTTAAAAGCCAGTTTCTTTGCTCGAAGGGGCAGAGAAAGGCGTTTTTGTGTTATCTGCATCCGCAGGTAGCATGTGACAGAATTTAACTTTGGGTTTTTGTAATAATGAAGACTTTTACTGCTAAGCCAGAAACTGTAGCTCGTGACTGGTACGTTGTTGATGCCGAAGGTAAGACCCTGGGTCGTATCGCCACTGAAATCGCTCTGCGTCTGCGTGGCAAGCACAAGGCTGAGTACACTCCTCACGTAGATACCGGTGATTACATCATCGTGATCAACGCCGAGAAAGTAACTGTGACCGGTAACAAGGCTGCAGGCAAGACGTACTACTCGCACTCAGGCTTCCCAGGTGGCATCAAGCAAATCAGCTTCGAGAAGCTGCAAGCTCACAAGCCAGAAATGATCATCGAGAAAGCAGTCAAGGGTATGTTGCCAAAAGGCCCCCTGGGTCGTGCCATGTTCCGTAAGCTGAAAGTTTACGCTGGCGCAGAGCACAACCACGCTGCACAACAACCTCAAGTTCTTGATATCTAAACGGGATTAAGCAAATGGCTGCAACTCAGTACTACGGCACTGGCCGTCGCAAAACTTCAACTGCTCGCGTATTCGCTAAAGCAGGTAGTGGCAACATCGTTGTTAACCAACGTCCTCTGGATGTTTACTTTGGTCGTGAAACCGCTCGTATGGTTGTTCGTCAACCACTTGAGCTGGTTGAAATGACTGAAAAACTGGACATCTATGTAACTGTTAAGGGCGGTGGTATCACTGGCCAAGCTGGCGCTATCCGTCACGGTATCACCCGTGCTCTGATGGAGCTGGACGAAGCTCTGCGTCCTACTTTACGTTCTGCTGGTTATGTAACCCGCGATGCTCGTAAGGTTGAACGTAAGAAAGTGGGTCTGCGTAAAGCACGTCGTAAGCCACAGTTCTCCAAGCGTTAATATCGCTTTCGAGATACCAAAAACCCAGCGTATGCTGGGTTTTTTTATGGTTGAGATTTATCTCTGACAGCCCTGTATACTTTGGGCACTTGTGGCATAAAGGGAGAAAATCATGAGTTGGCAATTGTTGTTGATAGCCTTGGGTTTGGTATTGATACTTGAAGGCCTTGGACCCTTATTGTTCCCCAACCGCTGGCGTCGTTATCTGCTGGAAGTGGCTTCCCAACCGACCGCCATCATGCAACGCCTGGGCGGCGTCCTGGTTGTTGCAGGAATCGTCATATTGATTATTTTTTCATAAATACTTGCCCCTTCCATGCCAATATCTGTTAGAATCCTGCTTTAACCGCAACCTTGCAGCAAACAATGGGCAAAAATGTAGTTGTTCTCGGCACTCAATGGGGTGACGAGGGAAAAGGTAAGATTGTCGACCTTCTGACCGAACAGGCAAAATTCGTAGTCCGTTACCAAGGTGGCCACAACGCTGGTCATACTCTGGTTATCGATGGTGAAAAAACCGTTCTTCATCTGATCCCCTCAGGCATTCTGCGCGATAACGTCAAGTGCATTATCGGCAACGGCGTGGTTTTGGCGCCCGATGCTCTGATGAAAGAGATCGGCATGCTGAAAGATAAAGGTATTCCGGTAGAGGAACGCCTACTTATCTCTGAAGCTTGTCCTCTGATCCTTCCTTTCCACTGTGCGCTGGATATCGCTCGCGAAAAAGCGCGTGGCAATAAGGCTATCGGTACTACAGGACGCGGCATAGGCCCGGCTTATGAAGATAAAATTTCCCGTCGCGGTCTGCGCGTAGGGGATCTCTTCAATCCGCAGCTATTTGCCGAGAAGCTGAAAGAAGTGATGGCCTATCACAACTTTATGCTGACAGAGTACTATAAGTGCGAAGCCGTTGATTACCAGCAGACTCTGGATGAAGCGTTGGCTCTGGCAGACTATTTGAAAGGTCTGTGTGTGGATGTCACCGAATTGCTGGATCAAGCCCGCAAGAATGGCGACAACATACTGTTTGAAGGCGCTCAGGGCACATTGCTGGATATTGACCACGGTACTTATCCATTTGTAACCTCTTCCAACACTACCGCGGGTGGTGTGGCAACTGGTTCTGGATTCGGCCCTCGTCATCTGGACTATGTCTGCGGCATCATCAAGGCTTATACCACCCGTGTGGGTGCCGGCCCATTCCCGACTGAACTGGAATGTGAAATCGGCGATCACTTGGGAACCAAGGGCCAGGAATTTGGTGCGACAACCGGTCGTAAGCGTCGTCCGGGTTGGTTGGACATAGTGGCTATGCGCCGCGCGGTTCAGATCAACAGCATCAGTGGTTTCTGCCTGACCAAGCTCGACGTTTTGGACGGCTTGAAAGAAGTGAAGCTCTGCGTAGGCTATCAGCATCCAGACGGTACTGTGTCCAATGTGACTCCGCTGGCAGCAGAAGGCTATGAGCACGTTACTCCTGTGTATGAAACCATGCCAGGCTGGAGTGAAACCACCTTTGGTGCCACTTCACTGGAGCAACTGCCACAGGCAGCAATCAATTATATCAAGCGGATTGAAGAACTGCTGGAAACACCTGTCGATATCATCTCAACCGGGCCAGACCGGAATGAGACCATGATTCTGGTGAATCCATTCAGTTAAGTAAAAAGGCCGCCTAAGCGGCCTTTTTCGTTTATGGGGCTTACACTGTTTGCCCTTAAGAATTGGGTTATACTGCCGATGAAAAGACAGTCTATTTGTCATCAGGACAGCTTATGTTGCGTATAGCCCTATTACTCTTGTTAGTAACCAGTGCCAATGTGTTGGCCGTAGAAACCAAGGCCGTGGATATCTACAGCCAGGAAGAACTGCTGGAGCTTATTCGCAGCAAGCAATACCTGACCCGGGTCAAAGCCGATGACTGTCAGCTGGTGCAGGATATTGAGGCGCGCGCCGAAGTGCTCAAGCAGCCGTTGTACCAGTACCTCTGGGGTGAAATGCTTAATTTCGGCATCTGCGTCAAGGCCAATCCACCCAGAGGAATATCGCTGCTCAGGGATGCCGCCGAGCAGGGCAGTGCCGAAGCCATGGTGCGCATTGCCGAGTATTATAAAGATGGCAAGTTTGTACTTCAGGACAAAGAACGTTCGGTACAGTACCTGTTACCCGCTGCCGCCAACGGTGACTTGCCGGCCAGGATGATGCTGGTCGAGCTGTTTGCCAAGGGGTATGGCAGCCCAAGGGATTATGTCTTGGGGTATCACTGGCTCTACAACCAGGTGTTCAGCGATGAACAGACCCAGCAAGACGCCAAAAGATTATTGCAGCTGTTAGCGGCTAAAATGCCCGCCAGTCAGGTGGAGAAGGCCAAAAATGAACATCTGCAAAGCCGTTAATTAGCTTGTCGCATTGGATGCGACAACGAAGAAATTGGAAATTGAATGATAAAAGATCCTCATTTTGAGCGAGAACAAGATAAGTACGACAACCCCATTCCCAGCCGGGAATTTATATTGGAATATCTGCGCTCGCAGACCTCTCCCCTGAATCGTGAGCGGATCGCCACGGCCCTCAACATCTCTGACGAAGAACAACTCGAGGCGCTGCGGCGTCGGCTGCGTGCCATGGAGCGCGATGGTCAGCTGGTATTTACCCGCGGCCAGTGTTATGGCCTGCCGGAGCGGATGGACTTGATCCAGGGCACAGTGCTGGGCCACAGAGATGGCTATGGCTTCTTCCGTCCCGACGAAGGCGGCGATGACCTGTTTATCAACCATGGCGATATGCTCAGGTACTTCCATGGCGACAAGGTGTTGGCGCAGAAGGCCGGGGTTGATCGCAAGGGACGCCGCGAAGCCCGCATAGTGCGCCTGGTCGCCGAGCGAACCGCCGCCTTGGTGGGGCGTTTCCATGTCGATTGCGGCATGGCCTTTGTTATCGCCAATGATAAGCGTATTACCCAGGAAATATTGATAGACAACGCCGATCGCAACGGTGCCCGTCAGGGTGATGTGGTGGTGGTAGAGCTTACTCGCAGGCCGGGGCGCTATGTCAAAGCCGCCGGTAAGGTGGTCGAGGTGCTGGGTAAAGAGATGGCTCCGGGAATGGAGATAGAGATTGCCCTACGCAACTATGATCTGCCCCATACCTGGTCTGCCGCCATCGAGAAGAAACTGAACAAGATCCCCGATGAAGTGCAGGAACAAGATAAGTTAGGTCGGGTTGACCTGCGACAACTGCCCTTGGTCACCATAGACGGTGAAGATGCCCGCGACTTTGACGATGCCGTCTATGCCGAGTGCAAGCGCGGCGGCGGTTGGCGCCTGTGGGTGGCCATTGCCGATGTCAGCTATTATGTACGTACTCAATCGGCACTGGATCAAGAAGCCCGTGCCCGAGGCAACTCTGTGTACTTCCCGTCACAGGTGATCCCCATGTTGCCGGAAAAGCTCTCCAACGGCCTGTGCTCCCTGAATCCGGGAGTCGACCGCCTCTGTATGGTGGCCGAGATGACAGTATCGGCGGCGGGTAAGTTATCCGGCTACAAGTTCTATCCGGCGGTGATGCATTCCCACGCCCGCTTCACCTATACCCAGGTGGCGGCCATGCTGGAAGGCGAAGAAGGCCTGGAAGAGCATAAGCCTTTATTGCCGCATCTCAAGGTGTTGCAGGAATTGTATCTGGCGCTCGATAGCCAGCGGGCCAACCGTGGCGCCATCGCCTTTGAGACGCTGGAAACCCAGTTCATCTTCAATGAGCAGCGCAAGATAGACAAGATAGTGCCCAGAGCCCGTAATCAGGCGCACAAGATCATTGAAGAGTGTATGATCCTCGCCAACGTGGCGGCGGCCAAGTTTGTTAAAAAGCACAAGGGTGAAGTCCTTTATCGGGTGCATGAAGCGCCATCCGAGCAGAAGCTGACTCAGTTCAAGGAGTTTCTGGCTGAGCGGGGGCTCTCCATGGGCGGCGGTCTCGAACCCGAACCCAGTGACTACCAGGCGCTGATGGAAAAAGTACAGGGGCGCGCCGATGCCGAACTCATTCAGGTGATGTTGCTGCGCTCCATGCGCCAGGCGACTTACACACCGGACAATGAAGGCCACTTTGGTCTGGCGTTGGAGGAGTATTCTCACTTTACGTCGCCCATTCGCCGTTATCCTGACTTGGTGTTGCACAGGGTGATCCGTTACCTGCTCGCCAAAGAGCGTGGCGAAGCGAGCGATAAGTGGACCCCGGACGGCGGCTATCACTATCAGCTCGATGAGCTGGATCAGCTTGGCGAAGAGTGTTCCAACACTGAGCGCCGCGCCGATGAAGCCACCCGTGACGTCTCCGACTGGCTCAAGTGTGAGTTTATGCAGGACCATGTGGGTGACACCTTCGATGCGGTGGTGGCTTCCGTCACCAGCTTCGGGCTGTTTGTGCGCCTCAATGCGCTGTTTATCGACGGCTTGGTGCATATCTCTACCCTGGGCAGCGACTACTTCCAGTATGATCCCATGCGCCAGCGCCTGATAGGTGAGCACTCAGGGCAGATCTACCAGATTGGCGATCCTGTGACAGTTAAAGTCGCCTCGGTCAATCTGGACGACAGACAGATAGACTTGCTGATGGTGGACGAAGAGGGCCGCAGCCAGCGCCGCAAAGGCCGCAGCAAGAGTAAGCCGCTGACCGCTCGGGAAAGGGTCAATATTGAAGGAGCCCGCCGCTCGGCCAAGGCACAGAAACCGGCAGGTAAAGGGAGCGCCAAGTCTAAGTCCACAGGCGCATCCGCCAAGAGCAAATCAACCAAGGCTGCCGGCAACGCCGGGGCGAAAAAGCCCAAGGCAGCCAAACGAGTCAAGAGAAAGAAGTAAATGAAAAAACAGGAACTGGTGTTTGGCATTCACGCGGTCGAGTCTTTGCTGAAACACGCTCCGGAGCGGGTATTGGAAATGTGGCTGCTCAGTGGTCGTCAGGATGACAGGATCAAGCCCTTGTTGGAGATGGCGGCTCAGTGGGGCATTCGCCCCCAGCAGGCATCCCGCAAAACACTGGATGACAAGGCCGAAAGCTCTCAGCATCAAGGGATCATCATCCGGGTACGTCCGGCCAAGGTCTTGACCGAAAACGATCTGGAAGCCCTGCTGGACAACACAGACTCGCCATTTTTACTGATCCTGGATGGCGTCACAGATCCCCACAATCTGGGGGCCTGTCTGCGAAATGCCGATGCGGCTGGGGTTCACGGCGTCATAGTGCCTAAAGACAACTCCGTGGGACTGACGCCGACCGTCAGCAAGGTGGCTTGCGGCGCGGCCGAGACAGTGCCGCTGTTTCAAGTGACCAACCTGGCGCGTACCATGAAGCGTTTGCAGGAACGGGGTGTGTGGATTGCCGGCACTGCAGGCGAGGCCGACAGCACCCTGTTTCAGGCAGACCTCAAGGGAGCTCTGGCCATTGCTATGGGCGCCGAAGGCAAGGGACTGAGACGCCTGAGCCGTGAAAGCTGCGACACCCTGATCTCTATTCCTATGGCGGGCAGTGTTTCCAGTCTGAACGTGTCGGTGGCGACCGGCATCTGTCTGTTCGAAGCCGTTCGTCAGCGCCTCTAACTGCCGAGCATGACTAGCTCTCTTTGGAATACGGGCGGTGAGCTTTATAGCCGTACCGGTCCGTATCCTATACAACTGCAACAAGCCTATCTGGGTGAAATCTATGGTATGACGTTCTTCGAGCACCTCGGCCGGGATTATCATTTTCAGGCAACTGAGAGCCAGTTAACAGCAAGTCAGTTAACAGAAATCCACTTAACTGAAAGCCAAGCCGTGTTTTCTCTACTGTTCAAGGTGGAGCAATATACTGCCAAGGCTTTGCTGAAACTGCTGCCTGAACTGACTAGTCTGGACGAGGCATTGTTGGAGCAAGTGCGCATGCAAGCGCAGAAAGAAGTGGACAGTTGGCTTAAGCTTCCCTGGCATGAGCTGCTTGCGGCGCTAAGCCTCTGGGTTGAACCTTACCAGCAAAAATATGCCAAGTGGGCGGATGATGCCGAGATCAACTCTGAGTACGGCGCTGCCTTTCGTCTATTGGAGCGGCATGAAACCGCCATCTATCGCTATCTGCAGGCGCTTGAGCGCGGTGACAAGCGTTCAGCGTTAATCCTGGAGTGTTTTCTTGGAGCTCTTTAGTTGAAAGAGCTCTTCAAGCGAGGGAGTTACTGAAAGGTATAGAGCAGGTTGAAGGTGGTGATGGTATCTGTCTGTCTACTGCCTTCCGGCACCACTTCTGTATATTTGACGTTAAAGCCTATTTTGAAGGCCCAGTCCTGAAACAGGGTATTTTTATAGCCCATGTCCAGCGCCAGGGTGTTGTTGTTTTCGCCCACCTCGGCGGTCAGGTCGGCAGTGAAACTAGTGTATTCGTGGATTTTCTGCTCGAACTTAGCCGCGGTTCGCAGGATCACATCCTTTTCGGCCACAGGGTCCGGAGCGGCATCGGTTTCCTTGGGCATGTTGTATCGGTAACCCGGGCCGACTTCGAAGCTCAACTTGGTACGACGGGTACTGATGGCATCGAAACCATAACCACTGGACGCGGTATAAATTTCTGTGTAAGAACCGAACTTGTCCCAGATAAATTCGCCGCGGCCGAAGATATAGCCGCCGTTGAGTTTGTAGTTGGACTGCAGTTGCAGATTGTACTTCTCGGCAGTGGTTTTTTCAGAGTCAGAGGCGAAATAGGCCTTGAGGGTTCCTTCCTGTTTGGCGTTTTCCGTGTCGTAAACCAACTTGGTGCGACCATTGAAACTGCTTGAGTCTGTGTTACCAGTGTTGAGCTGAAAGCCGGCCTCAATTTCTGCGGTGAAGTCGCTCGGAGGCTCGCGATAATCCGGAGGCACCAAGGCCCACGCCGAAGTCGGTAGCGCAAACAATAACGCCAATACAGAGGATCTTGTCATTATTCTTGTGTCTTTTGCTGTCACTGCCATAAATTTAGCGTCACATAATACCTGCTGATGGGGCCGAGGCAAAGTTATTGCTTGAGTTTACCGCGGCCTTTATGTACTATTTCGCGCCTAATTCAGTCACATTAATTTTCGTTCCTTGCCTCCATTTGGTCTGACTGAGCCAACCACGAGGCTAGATAACCGTAAGGAGCACTAAATGCGTCATTACGAAATCGTATTTATGGTTCACCCTGATCAGAGTGAACAAGTACCAGGTATGATTGAGCGCTACACAGGTGTTATCACCGAAGCTGGCGGTCAAATCCATCGTTTGGAAGACTGGGGTCGTCGCCAACTGGCTTACCCAATCCAGGATCTGCACAAGGCTCACTATGTTCTGATGAACGTTGAGACTACTGCAGAGTCTGTTGAAGAGCTGGAAACTGCTTTCCGTTTCAACGACGCCGTTCTGCGTAGCCTGGTGATGCGCACTAAAGCTGCCATCACTGAAGCATCTCCAATGGCCAAAGCTAAAGACGAGCGCGATTCACGTCGCAGCGCCGTTAGCGAAAAAGCTGCTGAAGAAACCCAAGAAAACGCTGAAGCAAGCGCTGAGTAAGTTTTTCTGTGACCACCAATCACTTGGTGTTGTCCGGTACCGTCATTCGGTCCAGACACTTTGATAGCCCGGCTGGAATACCTCACACGGTACTTCAACTGGAACACAGGTCGCAGCGTTTCGAGGCCGATTTGCCCAGAAACGTCTACTGCCAACTTCAAGTGATATTGAGTGGTGAACGCTTCAAGAGCGTAGCAGACAAGCTGAAAGCGGGTGTGGATATCCAAGTCAGTGGTTTTCTGGCTCTACAACAGAGTCGCAATGGCCAAAGCCGACTGGTGTTACACGCCGAAAATGTCGAATTGAAAAATTAGGAGACTGTCAAATGGCACGTTATTTCCGTCGTCGTAAGTTCTGCCGTTTCACTGCTGAAGGTGTTACGGAGATCGATTACAAAGATATCGCTACTCTGAAAAACTACATCACAGAAAGCGGTAAGATTGTTCCAAGCCGTATCACTGGTACTTCTGCCAAGTATCAGCGTCAACTGGCTCGCGCTATCAAGCGTGCTCGTTATCTGTCACTGCTGCCATACACTGATCTGCATCAGTAATCGGCACTGTTCTAGCTAGAGGAATTGATAATGAACGTTATTCTGCTTGATAAAATCGCAAACCTGGGCAACCTGGGTGACCAGGTATCAGTTAAGGCCGGTTACGCTCGTAACTACCTGCTGCCAAAAGGCAAAGCTGTTGTTGCCAACGCTGAGAACGTAAAAGTTTTCGAAGCTCGTCGTGCTGAGCTGGAAGCCAAACTGGCTGCCGACCTGGCCGCTGCCACTGCTCGTGCAGAGCAGATCTCTGCTCTGGAAGCGGTTGTTATCGCTTCTAAAGCCGGTGACGAAGGCAAGCTGTTCGGTTCTATCGGTACCCGTGACATCGCTGATGCAGTAACTGCTGCCGGCGTTGAACTGGCCAAAGCCGAAGTACGTCTGCCACTGGGCGCTCTGCGCACTACTGGCGACTTCGAAGTTGAAGTTCAGCTGCACACTGAAGTAAAAGCTGTAGTTAAAGTAACTGTTGTTGCTGAAGCTTAATCCCGGCTTTTACCAGAAAAACACCGCCTTCGGGCGGTGTTTTTTTATGCCTGTTTGGTCGCTGAGTGCCTCGGGGGCCCCCCTTTCTTCTTTGCCTGCGAATGCCCAAATCAAGCATCTATTACCAGCACACCTTCACTACTATATAGTCGCTTGTTCACGTCGCTATTACAGCGGCATTGATTGAAGATTTGTTATCTTTGGTAGAACCTCTGTTGACTTGATTGCCGATGACTACAGAGACGAAAACACCCGCCGGGGCGGGTGTTTTCAGGGGTATTGCAGATTAGTGGCTATCAGTTGCGCACCAGTTCCAGCTCTTTGAGCAGGTTGTCGGCATGATCCACTTCATCCATCATCCACAGAATGTAGCGGATATCCACGTGCACGGCGCGGGTGATGGTGGGGTTGAAGTACCAATCTTTGGTGATGGCTTCATAGGTGGAGTCAAAGTTGAGGCCAACCAGCTCGCCCTTGCCGTTAAACACGGGGGAGCCTGAATTGCCTCCTGTGGTATCTACGCTGGAGAGAAAGTTAACCGGTACAGAGTTGAACTCGGCGGGGTTATCCAGGCAGGAGAACAGGCGGCACAACCAGCTGCGAGGATCCTGATACAAGTGCTGCACCTTATGCTCGCCCAGTCGTCCCTGCTTGATGGCATCCAGCAGCTTCTGCGGTGCATTGTAGGGCTCGACACCTGTGTGCTTGGCGACTATCCCTTCCAGCTTGGTAAAGGGTTGCTTGTAGAGCGCATCACGGGACTGATAGCCATCGACCATACCATAGCTGATCCTTAAGGTGCCGTTGGCATCCGGATAGACAGGCTTACCCATGGCCTTGTTATAGGCAATGATCGCCTTCATGTAGGCGGGGCGGGCGATGGACAGCTTACCGGCCAGTTCCTTGTCGGCTTTTTCCTGCGCCATATTGGTGTCGTACAGGGCTACTGCCATGCGAATGAAGGGATCGCTGCTGCTCTCGAAGGCTTCCGGCTTGGCCAGCATCCAGTCGAGGCGTTTTTCTGGGTCGGTCAGCTCGGTCAGGGCATACATGCCTTCGAGCTTGTCGCCCAGGCTGATACCTTGCTCGGGTGTCAGCAACTGATCCATCACGGCGACCCGGTTATCCTGCGCCAGGTAGGCGTCGATATCCATCTGCCACAGTGTCTTGTCGACGCTGATATCGAAGCTGGAGTCAAGTCGCTTGAGACGGGCGGCGAACATCTTCATGTCACGCTCTTGATAACCCGCTTCGCGCTCGGCATCGGGTTTTTGGTTTTCTTTGGCCAGGCGATAAAGCTGCTTGGCGGCGCTGAGCAAGGCACTGGATTGAGCGTTGTCAAAATAGTAGCTCTGCTGATACTTGTGCTGTTGCTCGGCCAGCAGTTGTTCGAGCTCACTTAGTTGCGCCATCAGCGGCTGTGCGTCTTTATCTTTGGCCAGCCAGTCGCGGAAGGCATTTTCCTCGACCTGCTTGATGGCGGCGATGTCAGTGGCGTGGAAGCCATCCAATAAGCCGTTGAGTTTTTTCATCCGGTTGGCCATGCCGGCCAGAGTCCCGGCATACTTGATGGCGATATCCTTGTCGGAAGCGCCCATGCCCTCAATGGTGTCGATTTTGGCCTGATAGCGGGCGGCTTGGGTCGGATAGAGCCAGTCGCTGGCGAATCTCAGCTCTGAGGTCAGGCGGTAGCGGCTGGTTGAACCCGGGTAACCGGCCACAAACACGCCATCACCGGCCTTAACGCCATCGGCATTGACCTTGAGGAAGCTCTTGGGCTGATAAGGCACGTTATCCTCGGCATAGGCTGCCGGTTTGCCATCCTTGCCGACATAAGCCCTGAGGAAGGTAAAGTCGCCGCTGTGACGAGGGTATTCATAGTTATCTATGTCGCCACCGAAACCGCCAACACTCTCGGGTGGCGCATAAACCAGGCGCACATCGCGAATAATCAGCTGTTTGATCAGGTAGTATTCAAGTCCATTGTGGAAACTACGTACTGAGCAGCGGTAGTTGTCGTCGGCTTCACACTCTTTGACCAGCGCCTTGCTGTTGGCCTGGATGGCTTCATAACGCGCCAGTGGCTCGCTCGGCAGGTTGGCCGTTATCTTATCTGTGACATCTGTGACCGCCTCGGTGACATAGAGGCGCTCGTTGGGACCGGCCGAAGGCTCCAGGCGTTGTTCTTTGGCCAAAAAGCCGTCGGCCAGATAGTTGTGTTCTTTGGTGCTGTTGTATTGGATACCCCGATAGGCACAGTGATGGTTGGTGACAACCAATCCTTGGGGTGAGACGAAACTGGCGGTACAATAGCCGAGGCCCACCACGGCGTTCATGGGGTACTTTCCTAGATCGGCCAGTTGCTCTGCCGGGATGGCGATGCCGCGCTCACTGAGCTTGTCGGCAATAGAGGGCATTTGGTAAGGTTGCCACTGCCCTTCATCGGCTATGGCGAGGCCGGAGGTCAGCGCCAAGGCTGCAGCCAATGCATTGCGCATGTTCATTCCTTATTTATTGTTAGTGTCCGTTTGGATATGAAAAACAGGTGATTGTAGGTGTAAAATTCCTGTTCTGATTGAACCGGGTTTTATATCACATTTTGCCTGATTGTTGGAGAGTTGGAGATTTATGCAACAGCAAGGTGCCTTTAAGGCCAAAGATAAGCGAAGAGACGTCCAGGTTGACGCGCTCAAGCTGCCCCCCCACTCCATTGAGGCGGAGCAATCCGTGCTCGGGGGACTAATGCTGGATGCAGAGGCCTGGGACAAGGTGTCCGAGGCCGTGGTCAGAGAAGACTTTTACTCCCGTTCCCACAGGCTGATTTTCAGTGCCATGCAAAAGCTGGTTGAAAACGGCCAACCCATAGATTTGATTACGGTTTCAGAACAACTGGAGCTGACTGACGAGCTGGAAGATGCCGGTGGTTTTACCTATCTGGGGGAAATCGCCAAGAATACCCCCAGCGCCGGTAACATTCTCTCCTACGCCGAAATCGTGCGCGAGCGTGCTGTGGTGCGGGAGATGATCCGGGTAGCACATGAGATTGCCGACGCAGGTTATAATCCTGAGGGGCGGGACTCAGGTGCTTTGCTGGACTTGGCCGAAACCAAGGTGTTCAAGATAGCCGAGCAGCGTGCCAACGCCAACGAGGGCCCGGAGGGGATTAAGAGCATCCTCGAAAAAACGGTCGACAAGATTGAGCAGCTCTACAACAACCCGCACAACGGTGTGACCGGGGTATCCAGCGGCTTCTCCGATCTGGATAAGATGACCGCAGGTTTCCAGTCCGGTGACCTGGTTATTGTCGCGGCCCGTCCTTCCATGGGTAAGACCACCTTTGCGATGAACCTTTGTGAATATGCGGCGCTCAATGAAGACAAGCCAGTTCTTATCTTCAGTCTCGAGATGCCCTCGGAACAGATCATGATGCGTATGTTGGCGTCGCTTGGCCGGGTGGACCAGACCAAGATACGTACCGGCCAGCTGGATGATGATGATTGGGCGCGGGTGTCATCCACCATGGGGATCATGCTCGAGCAGGGCAAGATGTATATCGATGACAGCTCGGGCCTGACACCGACCGAAGTGCGCAGCAGGGCCAGGCGTATCGCCCGGGAATACGGTGGTCTGTCCATGATCATGGTCGACTACCTGCAGCTGATGCAGGTGCCGGCATTGGCCGATAACCGGACCCTGGAAATTGCTGAAATCTCCCGCTCGCTCAAGGCCCTGGCCAAGGAGCTGGAGATCCCGGTGATCGCCCTGTCGCAGCTGAACCGCTCATTGGAGCAAAGGGCCGATAAACGCCCGGTGAACTCTGACTTGCGTGAATCCGGCTCTATCGAGCAGGATGCGGACCTTATCATGTTTATTTATCGTGACGAGGTGTATAACGACGATTCGCCCGATAAAGGCACGGCAGAGATCATCATAGGTAAGCAACGTAACGGCCCCATAGGCCGGGTCAGGCTGACTTTCCAGGGGATGTTCTCCCGCTTTGACAATTACGCCGGTCCGCAATTTGAAGAGGACTAAACCTCTGCGGACGGTTTTCCCGGCGCGGCCAGAGAGCGCGCCATCCAATCCAAGATTGAAGGTAAGCTTTGAAACCCTTTCCCAGAGCAGAGATTAGCAGCCGGGCGCTGCAACATAATCTGGCCAGGCTGCGTGAGATCGCGCCCGCCAGCAAAGTTATTGCTGTCGTCAAGGCCAACGGCTATGGCCACGGCTCACTGAACGTGGCCAAGAGCCTGAGTAGTGCCGACGGCTTCGGTCTGGCGCGGCTCGAAGAAGCGTTGGAGCTCAGGGCCGGTGGTGTAACGGCCAAGCTGTTGTTGCTCGAAGGTTTTTTTCGCAGTACTGAGTTGCCTCTACTGGTTAAGCATGACATAGACACCGTGGTGCATCATGAGTCGCAGTTGCAGATGCTGGAGCAGGCCAAGCTGGATAAGCCGGTAACTGTGTGGCTCAAGGTCGACAGCGGCATGCACAGATTGGGTTTTCGCAGCGACGAGTTTAGCGAGGTGTATCAGCGGCTGCTGGATTGCCCGCAAGTGGCCAAGCCCATCAATCTGATGACCCATTTCGCCTGCGCCGATGAGCCGGACAATGACTATACCCGCAAGCAGTTGGAGCATTTCAACCAGCTCACCGCCGGGTTGGATGGCGACCGTAGTCTGGCCAACTCGGCCGGTGCCCTCTATTGGCCCAGCAGCCAACAAAACTGGATCCGCCCGGGTATCGCCCTCTATGGGGTGTCGCCTGTGGTCGGTGACAGAGGCGCCAATCACGACCTGCAACCGGCCATGAGTCTGGTGTCACAGCTGATAGCCGTGCGCGAGCACAAGGCCGGAGAGAGCGTGGGCTACGGGAGTTTTTGGCGTTCATCAAGGGATACCCGCCTCGGGGTGGTGGCTATAGGTTATGGTGATGGTTATCCCCGCAATGCCCCCGAGGGCACGCCTGTGCTGATTAATGGTCGCCGGGTGCCTGTGGTTGGCAGGGTGTCGATGGATATGCTGACTGTGGATCTGGGGCCGGATGCCCGGGATGCGGTCGGTGATGACGCCCTCTTGTGGGGGCCGGCGTTACCGGTGGAAGAGGTGGCGGCTCATATCGAAACCGTGGCCTATGAACTGGTGACCAAGTTGACTCCCAGAGTGGCTGTCTGCCTCGATTGAGTTTGAATCATGCCATTGAGTTGGCAAATAATAAAGGGCGCCTCGGCGCCCTTTGTCATTACTGTCCTTCGAAACAGATCTCTATGTAGGCCGAGCCCTTGGGAGCGACAAAAGGCATGATGATCTTCTTGCCCTGAGCCTGATGGGAAATCTTGTGGCCTATGCCGGAAACCACCACAGGGGTGGCCATTTCAAACTCGTAGCCCTTGTCCGACAGCAGGTTCTTGGCGCCGCCGGTCACCATGTTGGTGATTTCCCCCACCAGATCTGTCACTTCTTCATTGATATTGCCGGGGTTTTCTCCCAGCATATTTTGCATTATCTCCAGGATCAGCCCTTGCTCAAAGGTGATCGACAGTGATCCTTTAGTCTGCGGGCCCACCATACCGATAAGTCCGGACACATCGCCCTTGGCCAGGTTATCTGTCTTGAGTCTGGGCTTGCCCGGGGTCAACTGCATGTTGGCCATGGTGGAAATCACATTGAGAAGTGACTGAAGAAAGGGATTGATAAAAGTGACATTCATGCCGGATTTGTTCCTCTTGCTGCCAAGGGATGCGAATAGTGTAAGGCTAATCCATAAGCGATTTGACTCCCGCCCACTGGATCACACTCTTATTAGCTTAGAACAATGGCTTGGGCTCTGTGGCGATTTCTTGCCCGGAAAAACAGTGCCCGGCATAAAAACCGGGCACAGAACGAGCTTCAGGAGACTTTTTCGATTTTGGCCGGCAGCCCTTGGCGGGCCGAGGCGCCGCTGGCCCAATCCACCAGAGGGTATGAACCCGAGCGGCTGGGATCCAGTACGGCGAGATCGTTGAGGTTAACCCCGGCACGGATCAGCGGGTTGGCGGCAACCTGCTTGTCATCTATGCTGAATGCCCGCGCGCCGAGCTCCTTGTGACCAAAGCCGTGTTCGATGGCGATACACTCGGGATGCACGCCGGCGACGCATTCCACCAGTGCCAGCACACTGCCGTTGGGGGTGCTGATTTTCACTGTATCCCCCGTGGCTATCCCCAATCTTTGGGCCGTGTCTTTATTGATCCGCACCGGATTATTGGGGTGCACCTGTCTGAGCCTGTCAGAGCCGATACTCATAGAGCTCATGGTGTGTGACTTGTAACTCGACAGCAACATGGGCCAGGACTGGCGGTCGAAGGCTTGCCTGAGGTCTGTGCCATCGGCCAGGCGTTGACCATAACTGCGCGGACAGCCACTGAGAAACTCGCCGCTCTGGGAGTGACGGCGACTACCCACCTGAGGGTTCCACAACATCATAGGCTTGGGCCAGACCTTGGTGGGGTTGCCCTCAGCGTCCCTGGCCTTGTTCATCGATTCGAAACGGCCACCGCGGGCATAGAGATAAGCCACTCTTGATGCTTCCTCTTCACCGAGACGAGCCTTGAGTTCGGGAATGATCCTGGCAACCCCGGACCAATAGAGATCTTCCTTGCCTATGGCGGGGACTTTTTCTCCCAACCAGGCGACGTTGGCGGCGCCGTAGAGAGAAAAGTCGGCGGCGCGAGTCAGCGGGTGGCGTGTGCCATCATGGGCCAGCACCGCATTTTCACCGAAGCCGGGCAAGGCCAGCGCCATGGCAATCCGGGTAAGAAAGCTTTCCATGCACACGGGATCGCCATCTACCGTGTGCTCCACCCTGGGTTTGACTATCGGCCAGCGGCCGGTGGCTATCTTGGTCATGGTGCCCTGCCAGGCCGAGGTCCAGCCCCAGGACTCATAGGTGAGGGTGTCCGGCACTATATAGTCGGATAACGCCGTGGTTTCGTTGATAAAGCTATCGATACTGATAAACAGCGGCAGCACCTTGGGATCTTTGAGTTTATCGCCTATGGCGGCGCCGAGCCCGGCCTGACCATAGACAGGGTTGCCCATATGGTTGATCCAGGCCTTGAGCGAATAAGGGTAACCGTTGACCGCCGCGGTTAGATGCTCGCTCAACATGGGCGCCGAGATCGGGAACCAGGGCTCCTTTGCCGGGTAGGGCGACTCGCCGGCCTGCTGCTTGCGCTTGTATTCCGAGCTTTTTTCATAGGGGAAACGGGAGCGCGACAGGAATACTCCCTTGGGCTGCACCATGCCGTCAAACTCGGCCAGATTGTAGCGTGGGCCTTTGCCGAAGGGGGGGAAAGTACCGCCCTTGGCCAGCGCGCCGCCCTTTTGGTTGATATTGCCTATCATGGCGTTGAGCATCATGATGGCCCAGGCGGTATAGAAGCCATCACTGCTCATGGTGCCGCCGTGGCTGATCACCGCCGCCTTGCTGCCATGGCTGGTGAATTTGTTGGCCAGGGCTTCAATCTCATCGACCGGCACATCGCATTCGGCGCTGTATTGCGCCAATGTCTTGAGCCGGGCCGATTCGGCCAGCAGGCTGAAACTGCTCTTGCAGGCCAGGCTCTGGCCATTTGGGCCTGTGAGTCTGTGGTCCACTTCGAGCTGCGCCTTAGTGCAGGCCTCGGCGGCCATAGGTTCACCGCTGACGGCGTCCAGCACCAGCAAGGGGTCTTCATCGCCGAAGGGTTTGCCGCTGAAGGCCAAACCCAATTCGCTGGCGTGCAGATACTGGCCGTATCTCGGATGCGCCTGGTCTGAATGCACCAGGAAACCGGCATTACTGAAACCGCGGAAACCGGCGGCTTTGGCGGCCTTGACATTGGGAGCGCTGAGAAACTCGGCGCTGTAGCGCTGATTGTCGATGATCCAGCGCAGCATCGCCATCGCCAGCGAGGCGTCTGTGGCCGGGCGGATTGGCAACCAGACATTGTCCGGCGCCGACGCCAGATTGGAGGTGTTGGGCAGCATGGGCGAAACCACAACATAGCTGAAGTTGCGGTTGTTGACCCTGGCATTGGCCATTTGCCGCGCTTGGCGCTTGAAGGGGTTGCCGGATTGCTGCGGTGAAGTGCCGATGAACAACAAGAACTCGGCATGATCCCAGTCCGGTTTCAAGTGGGCGTACTTTTTCAGATCGTCCAGCAAGGCGCCGGCACCGGCCCGATAGCTGAAGCCACAGTAAGAGCCGTGGTTGGCAAAGTTACGGGTGCCGAAGCTGTTGAAGGTAAAGCGTTTTATCAGCGTGTCCCGCCCCTCATCCGAGGCGTTGCTGACCAATAGCTGATTGGCCTTGGGGCCATATTCAGGGTTGGCGGGATCCAAAGGCGTGTTGAGATCGCGAATCGCCCTGAGTCCATCCACATGGCCTTCACCAAACAGATCGCCACCTTCGACAACCTCCTTGAGCAACTGCTCGAATGCTATGCTCTGCCACTGGCCCGAACCTCTGGGGCCGACCCGTTTCAGGCAGCGTGTTACCCGATAGGGGCTGTCCAATAACTCCAGCATGGCGTTGCCGCGGGCGCAGGCGGTGGAACGCCCGGCAAGCCCCTGTTCTTGCCAGGCGCTGGTGGCCACCAGGGCATCGCGCACCGGGGTGTCAAAGTCCAGGTGTTCACGGGCCGACAGCGGATGATAAGGATTACCGTTGATACGGATAATGCTGTCGGTTTCATTATCGATACGGGCCCGCACCCCGCATTTGGTCCAGCAGCCGAAACACATGGTATTGGCCAGACGCTGGTTGTCATTGGCGCTCAGTTGGCCGCTATTCAGGTCGACCTTGAGTTCAGGTGCCAGCGAGTTGCCATGAATCGCTTCTTGGGTATTTTTGCCCGAGCTGCCATTGACCAGGCCCTTGCCCAGCTGGGTTAGGGTGTGGCTGTAGCCTGCAACAAATAGTCCGGTACCACCTGTGATGGCAGCCCCTTTGATAAAACGGCGTTTACTCTTGTCCATTATGCGGCTCCTTTCAGTCCGGTGGCAGACTGACGTATCAGTTCGGAAATCAGGGTGATCAGGGCCAGCCAAAGGCCAAAGGTACCCAGGATCCCCAGCAGCCCCTGTGGGCCCCAGGGCAGTTCATAGAAGTAGGTGCCGGCGCCATACTTGGGATCCGTCTGCGCCTGGATAAGCACCAGCCAGCGAAAGCCCCAAGCCAGGTGGATGGCGGCAAAGCTGCCAAACAGCAAGGCCCAGCGGGGCAGATGTCTGAAGGCCAGCAGCAGCGCCAACAAGGCCAGGGTTGCCAGCACCCAGATAGCGGCCAGCTGCCAACTGGGGCTGTCGCCGAGTAGCAATCTGGCTTCATTGGCGCTGTTGCCGCCACTGAGGGCCCAGCCGATAAGCAACAGGGCAAACAGGGCGAAGGAACCGCGTAGCCAGAGCAGCAGCTGTTTGTCTGTCTCCTGCTTATGACCATTGAACAGGCGGTTGAGCCAAATTAGCATGCCGCTGCCGGCGGCCAGGGCGCTGGCGGCGAACAGGGGCGGCAGCCAGTAACTGTGCCACAGCGGCCTGGCCTTGATGGCCATGGTTTCCATGCCGGTGTAGAGGGCGATACTCAGACCACTGAGCAGGGCAACCCAGGCCAGAGGCTTGAGCCAGGGCTCGCCTTGCCAGTTCCCCAGGCGTAACCAGTATCCCAGGCGGCTCCAGCCATCTTTGGGCTGAGTCGGAAGGGAAGGGCGCAGCAAGAGGTAGGCAAAGGCCAGCGCCGCTGCCATAAATAGCGGTAGTAACCAGGCGCCATACCACATCCAGGAATCCAGCCTGAGCTGCATATAGAAGTGCCAGGCGCGGGCGGGTTGGTGCAGATCGGCCAAGAGTGCCACAGGTGCCACTATGGCTGTGCTGAGGATCAGGCTGCCACAGAGTGTCAGCAGGCGCTTATCCTTGGCGCCGGGGCGGATAATGGTCAGCGCCGCAATCCACACTGCGGAATAGGCCAGTCCCATCATAAAGAAGTATTGCACCGCCCAGGGTAACCAGGTGATGGCGATATCCGGGGTCAAGATCTCTTTAATGTCCATGGTGCAACTCCTCTCCAGTGGCGGTCATCAGGCTGCGAACCGGCGCTTCGCCGCGGATCCTTTCTTCAAATGCGGCTGTCATCCCCAGATAGAATACGCAGGGCGAGGTTTCGGCCGAGGGCTTGAGTACCTTGATCTCGTCTCTGTGCTCGGCCAGCATGCGACTGATTTGGCTGCCGGGATCGTTGAGATCGCCGATGATCCTGGCCTCACCGACACAGGTTTCGACGCAGGCCGGTAGCAAGCCCGCTTCCAGCCGATGGGCGCAGAAGGTGCACTTGTCGGCGGTGTTGGTGTCATGGTTGATAAAGCGCGCATCGTAGGGACAGGCCTGGACACAGTAACCGCAGCCGACACACCAGTGGCTGTCGACTACCACTATGCCGTCCTGGCGCTGGAATGTGGCGCCTGTGGGGCAAACCGGGATGCAGGGTGGGTTTTCGCAGTGATTGCAGAGCCTGGGCAGCATCATAAAGGCGCTTTCCTGCCCTTGGGTCACTTCATACTGGTTGACTGTGGTACGAAACTGCCCCAGTGGGGGTTGATTTTCTATGGTGCAGGCGACAGTACAAGCCTGGCAACCGACGCAGCGGCGCAGATCGATCAGCATGCCATAGCGTTTGCCACTGGTTGCCTGGGGCTTGGCGGTCGATGCCTGGGCGACGGGCAAAAACGCAGCTCCGGCGCTGATGGCGGCGATTTGCCCCAGTAGTTGACGTTTACTCTTGTCCATACAGACTCCTGAGTCTTGCGGTGATTGGAAACCCACCGGGCTCCTGTTGCCTGTATTCTCGGCAACTGGCGCCCCTGGTCTCTATAGTGGTTTTCCACATATCGGGGCTGCTATTGATCCAGCGCAAGAAATTGAGGCTAGAATGGCGGGCAGACTGATGTTGCCCCTGCCGCTTGTGGCCGCAACATTTCCTAACCGGAGCTAAAACCAAGAGATGAGAATCCTGTATCTGCTGTGTTATCTGTTTGCGGCTGTACTGCTCGGCCATTGGTCGTCAGCTGCGGCAGCGACTGAGCCTTTGCCGGTATCAGGCCCAGCTATGACAAGCGGAGCGCTGACCGATAAGGCCGTGGTGGATATAGGTGTGTTGGCTACCCGGGGCTACAGCGACAGCATTAACCGTTGGCAACCCACCATGAATTGGCTCGAGCAGCAGATCCCGGGATATTACTTTCGCCTGCACCCCTTGACGCTGGAGCAGCTGTCGCAGGCGGTGGCCGCTCAGGAGCTGGACTTTGTGATCACCAATCCGGGCCAATCTGTGCTGTTGGCGCGGCAGTATTCCTTAAGCTGGCTGGCAACCCTCAAGAGCCGCCTCAATGCCGGTGAGCCGATGCAGGTGGGTTCGGCGCTGGTGGTAAGAAGCGAGTCCAGCCTGCAACATCTGCAAGATCTCAGGAACAAGCGCCTGGGGATAGTCTCGACCCAGGCCTTCGGCGGCTACCTGACCTTGGTGTATGAAGCGCGGCTCAAGCAGATAGACCTGCCAAGCTATGTGGCCGAGATCCAATCTTTGGGATTCCCGCTGGATAATCTGCTCTATCGCCTGCGCGATGGCAGCATAGACGCCGCCGTGGTGCCAGTCTGCCAGTTGGAGCAGATGGCGGCGGAGGGGCTTATCGATGCCGGGCACTATCGGGTGCTGGACAATCAGGCACCGGCAGGGTTTGCCTGCGAGGTGTCGACCCGCCTCTATCCCAACTGGTCTATGGCCAAGACCAGTCGTGCCAGTCAAGGGCTGGCCAAGCAGTTGACCCTGGCCCTATTGGCACTGCCGGAAGACAGTGAGGCGGCCAAAATGTCCGGCTCGCTGGGGTGGACCACGGCGGTCAGTCAACTGGCCATTGATAAGCTGCTCAAGGATCTGGACCTGCACCCATTGCAGGCGCCTTGGTGGCAAAGGGCGCTGCAGTGGCTCAAGGCTCACAGTCATTGGGGCTGGAGCTTGCTGGCGCTGCTGGTGCTGCTCAACGGTTATCACTTCTGGCTCGAATACAGTTTCAGCCGCCGCGGCCGGGAACTGGCCAAGGCCCAGCGGCAACTGAGTGAAAACCTCAGTTTGCTGGAACATGCCCAGCGGGCGGCGGTGGCCGGTGAACTGGGGGCCAGTCTGGCCCATGAGTTGAACCAACCTTTGGCGGCCATAGGCAACTATTGCCACGGCGCCAGTGTCAGGCTGCAACAGGGGCAACTTGACAAGTTGCCGCTGGCACTGGAACAGATACAGTCGGAAGTGGGCCGCGCCCACGGTATCATTCAAAGGCTCAGGGGGCTTTTGAAAAAGCGCCCGCCGCAAAAACAGTTGCAGCCGTTCAGCCCCTTGCTGAGCGAGACGCTTATTCTGCTGGGGCATGAATTGGAGAAACAATCGATCCGCGTCGATTGGCAGATTGTCGGCGAAGAAAGCCCCATGCAACTGGATACGGTCGCCATGCAGCAACTCTTGTTGAATCTGCTTAAAAATGCCATCGAAGCCTTGGCTGAAGAGCCTAAGGTCGAGCGCCTTATTGCGCTGCGGCTGGATTATCAATCTCAGCCCGGCAAGCTCTTGCTAGAAGTGCAGGACAATGGCCCTGGACTTAAACAGGATGGCAAGAGCCTGATGCAGGCCTTTACCAGTACCAAGACAGATGGCCTGGGGCTGGGGCTGGTGATCTGCCGGGAAATCGCCGAGAGCCATGGCGGCAGCATCAGCCTGCTGCAGCCGCCTGAGGGCGGTTGTCTGGTCACAGTGTTGCTGGCTTAAACCCGTTTTGCCAAGGAGAAAGAAAAATGCCGGGACAATTTGCTGCTCAAAACAGTTCACCGACCGATGACAAGCGTCAGTCAGTCTATCTGGTGGATGACGATGATTCGGTGCGGCGCTCGTTGGGGTTTATGCTGGAAGGCTATGGTTTTGAGGTGCAGGCCTTTGAAGATGCCGAGCATTTTCTCAAGGCGCAGCTGTTGGATCTGCCCGGCTGCCTGATCCTCGATATGCGTATGCCAGGGCTCAGTGGGGCGCAGCTGCAGCAACTGCTCAACGAGCGTAATAGCCCGCTGGCGGTGATCTTTCTCACCGGCCATGGCGACGTGCCGCTGGCGGTGGATGCACTTAAATCCGGCGCGGTGGACTTTTTTCAAAAACCCGCCGATGGCGCTCGCCTGGCCGAGGCGGTCACCAAGGCGCTGAGTCACTCTGCCGAAATCGCCAAGCGCCGAAAGCTGCAAGGCATCTACCAGGCGCTGACTCCGAGGGAGAAAGAGATATTGCATCTCATCGCCAAGGGCTATAAGAACCAGCAGATAGCCGACGAACTCTGCATCGCCATGCGCACAGTGGAGATCCACAGATCCAACCTGATGAAGGGCATGCAGGTGAGCTCGCTGGCTGAAATGTTGTTGATTTATGCCGGGATAGAGACAGAGTTTGAGTAACTCGGGTCAAAAGTCTTCGGCGGCAACAGAATGACCTTTGATTCGGGTTTATGAGCGGGATTTATCTGCGGCTGTCGTTTTATGGCCGCAGAGGGTAAAATAGCGGCCCATTTTTTGCGTACCGGATCTGTGAATGCCAAGCCCTATCGATGCCAACCGCCGTTTTTCCATTGCTCCCATGCTGGATTGGTGCGATATCAAGCTGTAAGCCAGTCTGTATGAGGGTTTGTGTTTTTTATGGGTGCCTATTGGGTACCTGACTGCTGATGGTCTTTGTTCATGGGTACCCAGCTTGTTAAGCTGATGTTATTATCTATTGGTCAGATAATAGGTGGATCTATGGACGGGAAAATCATCTTGCTATCGGCACTATTCTTGGTGCCCTGCTCTCAGGCTGCGGTGTTTAAATGTGAGATTGACGGGAAGGTGATCTTCTCTCAGGATCCGTGCGCTGCTGAATCAGAAGAACTGGATCTAGGCAATGTCGGCAGTGTTGTTAGTCGGCAGGAATCAACAGGAGCCGAAAACCTCTCTGGCCTGCGTGATGACATTGACAGCTATGTTAAAGGGCAGGACATACAGCGGAAGATTGATAAGCTTGAGAACGACAGACGCCAGGTGTTTAAGGATAGGGATCAACGTATCAAGCAGCTGCAGCACAGTCGAAACTATGCTGCCAACAATTTAGCCGGCGCTAACTGGGAACAAAGCCTGGCTCAGGAAATGGCTGCAATATCTCAGGCCGCTGACTCCAGGGTGACTTCTATTGACCGGCAGATATCGGCGTTAAAAGAAGAACTGAAGAACTTATAATGCAGAGGCGAAAACCAATATCAGCTGATCTGGTAGAAATGGTGTGTGAGCACTGTAAGCGCTGCTATATGCGAGTGATACCAGGGTCAAGAGTCATCCACTCAAATCCCAAAATGTGGCAGCATGCCTGTTCAAGCTGTAATGACGAAGTGTGGTACACAGTTGTATACCCCCTGTATTGAGTATCGCGGTGAGTCCTTTATGCTGGAAAAGCATGCTCGATTCCAAACTGAGATCAATCCAGTTCAGATTAACAAAGAATAGTGATTAATTATAAATTGTTGTTTTAAAGGATTAAATCCTTAACTCCATTTCGTTTTTCAAAAAAGCGGTAGATATTCTACAAATTTTGTAGAATCCGTGGCTTCGATGTGTTTTAATATGTCTAACGCTCAACGATGAGTGTTAAGTGAGGGTGGAGTATGGTTACAGCATTTGGAAAATTTCTGAGAACTATCAGAGTTGAAAATGATTTAATTCTAAAAGATATGGCTGATACTCTCGGGGTTAGTGCAGCTCAGCTTTCGGCGATGGAGCTAGGTAATAGAACAATCCAGGATAGTATTGTTCAAAAAATTAAGAACATGTACAAGTTTTCGCCTGAGATCGACGTTCAGCATCTTGCCGATATATCACAACCATCAATGAAAATGGACTTGAAACCAGCAAATGATAAACAACGAGAAACTATGGTGATGTTTGCTCGTGCATTTACTGAGCTATCCAATGAACAGTTGCAGTCGGTACAGGATCTTTTGAACAATGACAGAAAATAGAAATGGACGGTCAAAACATCGAAAATTATGTAACAAAGTTCCTAGGCTTGAAATTGCAGAGATTCGCCAGTTAGCCCATGGAGTTAGGGATATTTTATCAAGCTTTCCTAGGTTCAACAAAACTGAAGTACCCATAGCCGAGTTGTTGGATAGGTTGCGGGATACTGGTCAAATTGAGTTCCAGTTAGTGGAACAGCACGAGCTGCCAAATGAGTACGCAGTTTCGTACCCTGATAAGAAATGTATAAAATGTAGGGAAACAGTGTATAACAATGCTCTTGCAGGCCAGGCTAGGGATAGGTTTACTCTTGCTCACGAGCTTGGACATATACTTTTACACCAAAATATAAATCCTATGTTTGCTCGTTCCCAGTCAGTATCATTTCATCATTTTACTGAAGACGCAGAGTGGCAAGCGAATGCATTTGCTAGTGAGTTTTTAGTAGACTCTAGGATGGTTGAAAGCTCTATGACACCAAGAGATATAAGCAAATTATTTGGAGTTAGTTTTGAAGCTGCTGGCTATATCTATGACAGATTTAAGAAAGAAAATCTCATATAAAATATGAGAAACCCTATCCAAAGGATAGGGTTACCGGGGGTTAGTTTTTGATTATTGGCGTAATCACAACTAACGTGTCTTTTAACCAGAGGGCGAACTCATGGGTAAAACAAAACGAGCTGATTATAGTTCCTTGTGGGCGAATGATGCAACTTTATTTCTTGACGGAACTCTCACAATTTTCATAGGAGTCTGTCATGAAGATGGGATACTGTCCGAAGTGCAAAAGCTCTTGCGAAATTACATTTGTTACCCACGTGACGGGTAAGAATGGCAAAAAGATTTACCCTAAACAGGGTAAGAAATGCCTAGTAATTCCGCAGAATCATCAATGTAAGAGTTGACCGATAAGGCTTCCACTGTCTGCATCAGATTGTGGAAGCCTTAGTATTATATAGAGCTTATGGTAAGAGCCTTTCCATTTGGTTATGTCACTTAGCCCTATTTTTGGCTTGATCCATTTGATGCAGGAAGCGGGCATAAGGGACCGCCTCCTTTTGTTCAGCCCCAAGCCTCGGCTGCTGCATTTTTGCCAAAAGTCCGGGTGTCGCTGTATACTATTTTCCCTTTGGACTTGACTCTCACTGTGCATTTATAGCGCGGCTCCCCGTTCGTTTTTTGCCCGGGGTTCAACCTTATAAAAGGCCATATGGGTTCCTAATCCTAAAAATTAGGGTACCTAAATGGGTACTTGATAGCGCTAAAATACATCAAAACGCACAGAAATAAACCATAATATGACAAACGCAAAAACCACTGAATCCAGTACAGTGACTGGAGTTAGAGATATATCAGGCAATAGACGATTCTCCATTGCCCCCATGCTTGATTGGACGGATCGCCATTATCGTTACTTTGCCCGGCTGATGTCGAGTCAGACGCTGCTCTACACTGAGATGGTGACCACAGGCGCGATACTACATGGCAAGGGCGATTATCTGGCTTATAACCAGGAAGAGCACCCGCTGGCATTGCAATTGGGCGGCTCCAATGTTGAGGATCTGGCCCGCTGCGCCGAAATCGCCCAGCAAAGGGGGTATGACGAAGTAAACCTCAATGTGGGGTGCCCTTCGGATAGAGTTCAGAACGGCCGCTTTGGCGCTTGTTTGATGGAAGATCCCGAGCTGGTGGCCCATTGCGTCGATGCCATGCGCCAGAAGGTGGATATCCCGGTGACGGTCAAGACCCGCATCGGCATAGACGATAAGGATTCCTACGAATTTCTTTGTGACTTCATTACCAAGGTGAGTACCGCCGGCTGCGATACTTTTATCGTTCATGCCCGCAAGGCCTGGTTGCAGGGGCTTAGTCCCAAGGAAAACCGTGAGATCCCGCCATTGGATTATCCCAGGGTTTATCAATTGAAGCAGGATTTTCCCGGCCTGCATATCAGCATCAATGGTGGTATCAAGAGCTTTGAAGAGATGCATACCCATCTGGCCCAGCTGGATGGGGTGATGGTGGGGCGCGAAGCCTACCAAAACCCCTATCTGCTGGCCGAGGTGGATCAGAAGATCTTTGGCCTCGATAGCCAGGTTATGAGTCGCGATCAGGTGGTGGATGCCATGTTGCCCTATGTGGAAGCTCATCTGCAGTCGGGTGGCCGCTTGAATCATATCAGCAGACACATGACAGGCTTGTATCAGGGGATCCCCGGCTCTCGTAGTTGGCGCCGTCATCTGAGCGAGAATGCCCACAAGCCGGGTGCCGGCATAGAAGTGTTACTGCAGGCCCGTGAAATGATGCACAGCGGAGTTTGACCTTGCTGTAATACCCGAGTGGTGAAAATCGCTATGGTGATAGCGCTTTTTACCAACAGATAGGAAATTGCTGTATTTTTGTGCTGCTACGGTCAGTCATTCTGTGTTAATGATTGGCCGTTTTTATTTTTATTTCATTTAATATCATATCCTTAATCGAAACTTTTCCCAGTTGGCACGCCCTTTGAATTAGTCATCTTGACCGCTGACCCGTTCAGCTTAACCAGAAAGGGATGACAAGCATGAAAACTTCCAACCTGACTATTCAATCTCTGTTTCTTGGCGTTGTTATGGCTTCAGCCAGTGTTTCAGCCCAGGCCGATGTACTGCCTACTCAACCTATCTTCAGTGCTGTTGAACAGAACCTGAGTCAGCAGGCTCAGACCATGTTGCTCAGTGCCAAGCGCGAAATGCTGGCCTCTCTGCAACAGGAACTGGAGCGTAGCGTGGCCCAACTGAGCGACGAGATGACTCAAGAAACCCTGAGTCAGATCACCGAGTTACCCGTGGAGACCAGTGTTCTGACCCAAGCCAAGGATTGAGGTGCCTATGTGGATAAATAGCACTTTGGCACTACTGATGTTTCTGCCGTTGCTTGGTTACACCCTGATGGCGTTGTTAGCCTGCGGTGCCCGGCAGATACAGTTAACGAGATAATCGGAGTCAGTTATGTTTGATTTGGAACGCACACTCAAGGGAAATTCTTCCATCGTCTGTGGCCTATGCCGCGATATGGCCGAGCGTTTTGGCTGGTCGGTATTCTGGACCCGCATTGTTGCCGCAGTCATCACTCTGATGCACCCATTGCTCGGATTGACGGCTTACTTTGCCCTGGCACTGCTGTGGCCCAAGTGGGTGAAATGAGTATGTATAACAGGAGTCGAAACAAGCACAGAAGATATAGGTTGCTGTCTCAGTTACTGGTGTGGAGCATAGTCGGCGCGCTGATCCTTATGGTCTCTCTGCTCAGCCGCGAGTTTATGTCAGTGGGGATCTGGGGTAGCCCGTTTTTATGGCTGGATGCCGAAAATTGGAGCTGGGTGTTGACCCTGATAACCGCGATGCTGGCATTGGTGTGGGCCGCAATGACTTTCAGTGTGTTGGCAGTGGTGTGCGTACTTTGTGTTGCTGCGGCATTACTGATGTTTATCAGCGGCTTTGCAATGATTTGGCCGGTGCTGGTTTTGGCATTGGCAGTATGGGGAATAGGCAAGTCCAGTCAATGGCAGGAGTAGTGTTGCTGCGACTGGCTTGATGTCAGCCCAGTCGCAGCAACATTGGATTCAGCTTCGATGATTTAACCTTTGTTGAGAAACTGGCGGAAAACCGCTTTGGCTTCATCGCTCTGCAGACGTTGGCCGAAGAGTTCCAACTCCTGATGCATCTGGTGTTGTACCCGGCTCTTGTGTGGCCGCATAAGTTGTCTGGTGAGTTGCAGCGCCTGAGGTGGCTTGGAAGCCAGGGCTTTGGCCTTTTCCAGCGCATAAGGGAAGAGCTCTGCCGGACTCAACATGCGGTTGATGAGTTTGAGATCCAGCGCCGTTTCGGCATCGAAACTCTCGCCCAGCAACAGCAGTTCAGAGGCCTTTTGATAGCCGACCAATTCAGGCAGTAGCAGGCTGGAGCCGGCTTCAGGCACCAGTGCCAGGTCGATAAAGGGCAAGCGGAACTGGGCTGTATTATCGGCATAGACCAGGTCACAATGCAGCAATAGCGTGGTGCCGATTCCGACAGCGGCTCCACTGACAGCGGCGACCAAGGGCTTTTTCAGCTCTAGCAGGCAAAAGAGAAATCGCACTGCAGGGTGGTTGGGCCCCAGATCCGGTTGCTTGAGAAAATCAGCCACATCATTGCCTGAAGTAAAGCAGTTTTCACTGCCTGTCAGCAGAAAGGCGCGGATCTCATTGTCCGCTTCCCCCTGGATCAGGTATTCTGTAAGCTGCTTATACATATCGAGATCGAGGGCGTTACGTTTATCCGGGCGGTTAAAACGTATGATACGTACACCCTGCTCATCCTGAACCTGAATCGTGCTCATTCGTTATTTCCTTTACTGACGAAATGGGTTTTACATGGAGTTTAAGACATAGATGGCGATATTCAAACAACTGTTTAAAGTTATCTTGCTAGCCGGCATCAGTGCCAGCGCCTTCGCCTCGAACATAATGCTCGAACAAGGATATATCCGGGCCATGCCCGCTTCTGTTCCCAATACGGCGGCGTATCTGACACTCAGCAACCATGGCGCGGCGACTGAGCTGGTTTCTGCCAGCACCCCTGTGGCCCGTGAAACCATGCTGCATACCCTGATTGAAGAGGACGGCTTGGTTAAAATGCGCCATGTGGCGGCTTTCCCGCTGCCTGAGCATGGTCAGTTGACGCTGCAAAGCAGTGGCGATCACATTATGATCATGGGCCTCAAGGCGCCGTTGCAGTTGGGGCAAAAAGTGCCTATGACACTGAGTTTTGCCAATGGTGAAACCCTCAATATCGAACTCGAAGTAAAATCCCCCCATGATGCTCCTGCAGCCCAAGAGCATCATCATCACCATCATTAAGGAGAACCCGGGATGCAAATGACATGGAAAAAAGGTGTCGGTGCTGCGGCCATAGTGTTCGTTATCGCATACGGCATCAGTGTTTGGTGGAGTATTGAACCCGATGTATTGACCCCTGAGGTGATGACATCGGAAAAAGGCGAAAAGATAACAGGTTATGCCACCACCAGCGCGCTGATAAATACCATGGAGACCTTGCTGGATAAGCAAGGAGGTTGGTTGTCCAACGACATGATGCCGCCTTCTGTGATGATGGACAACATGCCGGCGTTTGAATTCGGCGCCCTGGAACAGGTGCGGGATCTCGCCTTGATCATGCGTAAAGAGTTCAGCCGCTCCCAGTCTCAGTCCACCGCCGATAAAGATCTGCTGGAAGCACACTCCAAGCTGAATATCGAGCATACCAGTTGGCTGGTGCCCAGTGCCGAGAGCGAATATCGTGATGCCATCAAGCTATTGAAGGTTTACCGGGCGCGGATGATGGATCCCAATAACCCGGATGCTCAGTTTTATGCTCGCGCCGATAACCTCAATGAATGGTTGAAAGAGGTGCAGAAGCGTTTGGGCAGCATGTCACAGCGTCTGGCAGCCAGTGTGGGTCAGGAGAGGTTGAATACCGATCTTGCCGGCGACAGTGCCGCGCGTCAGTCGACCCCCAACCTGGCGAGCCAGCAGATTAAGACCAGCTGGTGGCAAATAGACGATGTTTTCTATGAATCCAGAGGCTCTGCCTGGGCCTTGCTGAATTTCATGAAGGCGGTAGAGGTCGATTTTGCCGACGTACTGAAGAAAAAGAATGCCGAAGTGAGTCTCAAACAGATCATCCGTGAACTGGAAGCGACTCAGCAAACAGTCTGGAGCCCAATGGTCCTCAACGGTTCCGGATTCGGTTTGGTGGCCAACCATTCCTTGGTGATGGCCAACTATGTGTCCCGCGCCAATGCCGCGGTGATTGATTTAACCAACTTGCTTTCACAGGGTTAATTTATGAAAAAGACTTTATTGGCGACAGCCTTGCTGGCTTCTTTGATGGCGACCTCCGCCCAGGCAGCAACAGTCGTAGGCTTTAAGGTAGGCGCCGATTACTGGAAAGGAGATGCCAGCGGTACTTTCGCCGAGAAAGGCCAGCCGCAGCAGGAGTTCAACTATGACTCTTCTGCCCAGTACAGCCTTTGGTTCAGCGTTGAGCACCCTGTGCCACTGCTGCCCAACCTGAAGATCCGCGAAAACCGCCTGAAAGAAGATGGCGCGATGAGCAATGCTAACTTCAACTTCAACGGCCACAGCTTCAGCGGTGATGTGTACGCTACGGCCGACCTGAGCAACACAGACTTTATCCTCTACTATGAGTTATTGGACAATGACCTGGTTGCTCTGGATGTGGGTGGTGCCTATAAGTTGATGGATGGTTCTTTCCGGGTGGCTGACAAGGGGCATCCGGAAGAGCGTGATATCGACAGCGGTGTTGTCATGGGTTATGCCAATGCCGAGGTGGGCCTGCCTTTCTTTGGCCTGTACGCCTTTGCCGATGTGTTGGCCGGTATCAATGAGTCCAGTGTTTATGACTATCAAGTAGGCCTGGGCTGGGAGTTTGATGGTGTAGCGCTGGATACTCGGGTGCGTGCCGGCTATCGCGACTTTAAATTTGACGTAAACGGCTTCAATGGCATGAGCAGTAATATGCAGTTTGACGGCTTCTTTGCCGGTGTGGAACTGGTGTTCTAATTCCGTTATCCGTTGATAAATGACAATAAAAAACCGCCAGCTGGCGGTTTTTTATTGGCTGAGCTCCAGCTTATTGCTGTGCAGGAGTTGTCAGGCCGTTGTTGATTGAGATGACATCATCTTCATTCAGGGTGCCTGTGGCCTGCTTCAGTGCCAATATCGACTTGATATAGCCGTAACGGGCGTTGGACAGCTGGCGTTTGGAATCATACAGATCCCGGGTACGGTTCAGCACGTCAACTATGGTACGGGTACCTACTTCAAAACCGGCTTGAGTGGCTTTCAATGCACTTTCGGAAGAGAGCACTGACTGCTCATAGGCCTTGATGGAGCTGATAGAAGCACCAACATTGTTGAAGTTGTTGCGAACATTTTTGACTACCTGGCGGTAGGTCTGCTCCAATCTCTGACTGGCTTCAACATAGGCATATTGCGCTTGTTTCACCTGAGAGCTGACCTTGAAACCTTCAAAGATAGGTACACTGAGGTTAACGCCTACGGTACCGTTATCGAAATCAGGTTGGTTCTGACTGCCGATTTCCTGCTCCAGGCCCTTGGTATAACCGGCATTCAGGCTCAGAGACGGCATATGGCCGGCCTTATAGAGGCTGATGGTTTCCTGAGCGATATCTTTACCGATACGCTGGGTCAGCAGGTCGACACTGTTGGTCTCGGCCATTTTAAGCCAATCGTTTGGCATGGCTGGAGTTGGGCTGGCCGCAGAGAAACGGTCTGTATCCAGAATGTCGATGCTCTTGTGATCTATGCCGGTGATTTCACGCAGGGCTTCATAGCTGTTGATCAACTCGTTCTCGGCCAGGATTTCGGCTGCGGTCGCCAGGTCATACTGAGCCTGTGCTTCATGGACATCGGTAATGGCTGTCAGACCAACAGCAAAGCGCTGTTTGGTTTGCTCCAATTGCCGCTCAATGGCACGCTTCTCGGCGCCTTTGAACTCGTAATTGTCCTTGGCGGCCAACACGTCAAAGTAAGCGGTTGTTACCCGGGTGATCAGCGTTTGCAGGGCTGAGGCATAGACGGCGTCGGCCTGTGATGCGGCTTTCTCCGCCAGGCTTAAACCGACCCAGGCAGAATGATTATAGATGACCTGGTTAAGCTTGATTGCACCTGTCAGGCCACTGGTGTCATCAGAGGGATCGTTCCAGGCTTTGTCATAACCGACATTGGCACTGATAGTCGGCAGCAGAGGTGCACGACTTTCTTCAATTTTTTCATACAACTGGTCTCTTTTGGCCTTGGCCTGGAGCACCACTGGATCATTGGTTAATGCCTGCTGATATATCTGAAGTAAATCGTCGGCTTGAACGGCCGGGGCAGAAACTGCGAGCGTTAACGCCGCGCATAAAGTGCGGATCTTGAATTTCATTGGCTGTCCTTATAGACAAACACCCTGTGACGGGCGGTTTCAACTTCGTTAGACTGTTAATGCCTTTGATAAAGGCGGTTTGCGCTTCCCGACGCTTCCCGATACAGCAAAACTTAATGGTTTTGATACTAAAAAATCAACCGTTTTCAAGTCAATTCGGAAGTGTAACAGATTTTATTGGTAAATGGTGCCGGGTGGTTTGAAATTGCACCTTTTATAGCTAAAGCGGAGTGAAAATGGCAGTAGAAAAATTCACCAAAGAGGATGTTCAGGTGCTGGGGCAGCGCACGTTATACCGGGGATTTTTCCGGATGGAGGAATACCGTTTCCGTCATCGGCTGTTTGCCGGGGGCTGGAGCGATGAAGTGACTCGCGAGGTATTTGAGCGCGGTCACGCTGTAGTGGTTTTGCCCTATGATCCGCGAGAAGACAAAGTGGTGCTGATAGAACAGGTGCGATTCCCGGCATTGGAAACCAGTGAATCTCCTTGGTTGCTGGAGTTGGTGGCGGGTATGATTGCCCCCGGCGAAGTGGCCGAGGAGGTCGCCAAACGGGAACTTTTGGAAGAAACCGGACTCAACTCCAGTGCAATTTCGGCCGTAAGCAGTTATCTTTCCAGCCCCGGAGGTTGTAGTGAGCGTTTCTACTTCTATTGGGCTGAGGTGGACTCATCCAACGCAAACGGGCTGCACGGCTTGGCCGAAGAGCATGAAGATATTCGGTTGCATGTGCTTTCCCGCACTGATGCTTATGCCAAGGTGCTCAGTGGCGAAATCGACAATGCTTCGACTGTACTCGGGCTGCAATGGTTGCAGCTCAATTATCAAAATTTACTGCAGGCCAATGAACAAGAGAGACAGTGACAAGAAATACCAGCCGGATGTCAGCCGCTTTTTAGCCTTGTGTGGTCGCAACTACGGCCATATTCAGCGCTGGTTACCGGATGAGGGGGAAGTGGGCGAAAGCTGGCAGGTAGAAGGGGATTTCGGTTGTCTGGATGTCGAGCTGCTGGAAAATACCCGCTATACCCAGCTGGTGAGTATTTCCCGTCATGTGGGGAAGGGCGGATTAGTGCCTGTCCCCAAAGTTACCGTGCGGATTTATCATGATGCTAAATTAGCAGAAGTGTTAAGCAGCCGACAGATTTACCAATTGCGGCCAGTGTATGATTATCCGAACTTACGCATGTATCACCGCGATGAAAAGTACCAGGTAAACGCCTTCCTGGAGGAGTTATTGAAAATAGACTGTCAGGCGCGCCTCGTTTGTCAGTCCTGAGATTGGGTAATCAAAGTGCTGAAAGAGGCAATCACATACGGTATTCCTGAGGACAAGAGCGTTCGTTTGGTGCAGATCACAGATCCTCACCTGTTTGCCGAACCTGAAGGACAGCTTCTTGGCGTCAATACCGCCAACAGTCTCAACGCCGTTATCAATACTATCCAGGCCGTCAAGTATCCCGCCGACATGCTGCTGGCCAGTGGTGACATCAGTCAGGATTATTCCGGTGAGTCATACCGTAACTTTGTTGAAGCGATCAAGCCGTTAAACCTTCCCTGCCACTATATTCCAGGTAATCACGACGACCCCAGGATCATGTATTTGCATATGCAGGGCGAGCGTGTCTATGGTCACAGGCGGGTGTTGGCCGGGAATTGGCAGATTATCCTGCTGGACTCTACAGTGCGGGGAAAACCCGGTGGTCATATGGCCGAAAGCGAAATTGAGATCATCCGTAGTGCCATCGCCGCCGAACCTGACAGGCATGTGCTGTTGGTGATGCACCATAACCCTGTGTTGGTGGACTGCACCTGGTTGGATCAACATTGCATGGACAACGGTGCCCAGTTCCTCAAAGAAATGGGGCGTTACCCTCAGATAAAGGGCATGCTCTGGGGTCATGTTCATCAGCAACTGGATACTGAATATCAGGGGGAAGGTCACAAGCTTTCCTTGATGGCGACACCATCGACCTGTATTCAATTCAAACCCTTGTCGTCCTATTTTGCGCTGGATGCACTACAGCCAGGCTACCGTTTACTGGAGCTCAAGCCAGATGGTAGCATGCTCACCAATGTTTATCGGATCCCGGGCGAACGCTTCGCACCGGATGCTGAGGCCAGCGGCTACTGAGTTTGTTTTGGAGCAGTGGCCCCTTGTGAGGAACTATGCTGCTCTATATTCACGGTTTCAACAGTTCTCCCTTGTCTGACAAGGCTGTGCTTACCCGTACCTATATTGAACAACACTTTCCCGGTGTGCGACTGGAACAGCCACAACTACCCACTTCGCCCAAGGTGGCGATGGAACTACTGATTCAGTTGACCGAAGCCGCCAAGGCCAGCGGCGAGCCACTGGCGTTTATCGGATCATCCCTCGGCGGTTATTTTGCCTCTTGGTTGGCAGAGCGTTATGGCGGCAAGGCGGTACTGATTAACCCGGCGGTGCGCCCCTTTGAGCTCTTTGGTGATTATTTGGGGGCACAGTACAACCCCTATACCGATGAACACTATCAATTATTGCCGGAGCATCAGCTACAGCTGATTGAATTTGATACGCCGGTCATTCTCAATCCGGATCGTTTTTTTGTATTATTACAGACTGCCGATGAGGTACTGGATTATCGCCAGGCCCTGGGCAAATATCACTGCTGTGAGATGCTGCTGGAAAGCGGTGGAAACCATAGTTTTGTGGGTTACGGCGACAAGCTGGGCTCAGTCTGCCGTTTTTTACACTTATCTTGACAATCAGATCCTCGCGGCCCACCATGGCCTGAACATAAAAGACAGTGTGCGCTATGACCAATCAATACACCTCCGATGCCATTGAAGTACTGAACGGACTGGATCCGGTAAAACGCCGTCCCGGCATGTATACCGATACCACTCGACCCAACCATATGGGTCAGGAAGTCATAGATAACAGTGTCGATGAGGCCTTGGCCGGGTTTGCAACTCGAATCGATGTGGTGTTGCACACAGACAACTCCCTTGAAGTTACAGACGATGGCCGTGGTATGCCGGTGGATATTCACCCTGAGGAGGGGATCCCCGGGGTCGAGCTGATCCTGACCAAATTGCACGCCGGTGGTAAGTTTTCCAACAAAAACTATCAATTTTCCGGTGGTTTGCACGGGGTGGGGATCTCTGTGGTCAACGCCCTTTCTCGAAGAGTCGAGATCACTGTGCGCCGCGATGCCAAAGTCTATGAAATGGCCTTCGAGCATGGCGATAAGGTCGAGAGCCTCAGGGAAACCGGTACCTGCGGGCGCCGCAATACCGGCACCCGGGTGCAATTCTGGCCTGAGCCCAGCTATTTTGATTCGCCCAACTTTTCGGTCACCAAGCTGACTTACCTGTTGCGGGCCAAGGCAGTGCTCTGCCCCGGGCTCAGAATTCGTTTCACCAACAAACAAAACGCTGAGGTCCATGAGTGGTTTTATGAAGAGGGCCTGACCGACTATCTGAAAGACTCCCTTAAAGAGGCACCGGCTCTGCCGCAGGAGCCTTTTGTTGGTAGTATCAAAACCAATTTGGAAGCCGCCGACTGGGCCATTACCTGGCTGCCCGAGGGCGGAGACAGTATCAGCGAAAGCTATGTTAACCTGATCCCAACGCCGCTTGGTGGTACCCATGTGAACGGTTTCCGTCAGGGACTGCTCGAGTCGATGCGTGAATTCTGTGAGTTTCGCAACCTGATCCCAAGAGGAATTAAGCTTAGCCCGGAAGATATCTGGGATAAGGCCAGTTTTATTCTGTCGGTGAAGATGCAAGATCCGCAATTTGCCGGTCAGACCAAGGAGAAACTCTCCAGCCGCCAGTGCTCTGCATTTGTGTCGGGTGTGGTGCGTGATGCCTTCAGCCTCTGGCTCAACAGCAACACAGATCAGGCCGAACTGCTGGCCGAAATGTGCATCAATAACGCCCAGAAGCGTCTCAGGGCGGCGAAGAAAGTTGCCCGCAAGAAGGTCACTTCCGGCCCTGCTCTGCCCGGTAAACTGACCGACTGTACCGGCCAGGACCCGGCGCGTTCCGAGTTATTTCTGGTGGAAGGGGACTCGGCCGGTGGCAGTGCCAAACAGGCCAGAGACAGAGAATTTCAGGCGATCATGCCGCTGCGGGGTAAGATCCTCAACACCTGGGAAGTGGAAGCGAGCCAGGTGCTGGCCTCTCAGGAAGTGCACGATATCTCAGTGGCTATAGGCTGCGATCCCGACAGCGACGATATTTCCGAACTCAGGTACGGCAAGATCTGTATTCTCGCCGATGCCGACTCAGACGGTTTGCACATAGCGACCTTGCTGTGCGCGCTGTTTCTGAAGCACTATCGCACCTTGGTTGAAAAGGGGCATGTGTATATCGCCATGCCGCCACTGTTTCGTATCGATATCGGCAAAGAAGTGTTTTACGCTTTGGATGAGCCTGAAAAGCAAGGCATTCTTGACCGGATTGCCGCAGACAACAAGAAAGGTAAAGTGCAGGTCACCCGCTTTAAAGGTCTGGGTGAGATGAACCCACTGCAACTGAGGGAAACGACCATGGATCCTAACACCCGTAGATTGGTGCAGCTGACGATAGACGATGTCGACGAGACGGTGGCATTGATGGACATGTTGCTGGCCAAAAAGCGTTCGGGTGATCGCAAGTCGTGGCTGGAAACCAAGGGAGACCTTGCTCAGCTGTAATCGCCCTTGATGTGCCAATAACTATAAAATTTAAAGGCAAGGATATGATGAACCTGAATAACAGAATCGGTATCGCGGCCGGTGGAGGCTTGCTCCTGTTGGGAGCTGTGTTGCTGAGCGCAGCGGCCCATGCATCTCAGTCGATGATCATTACCGTGACTAAAGGCTTTGGTGTTTCTCTTTATGCTACAGATGTTGGTGATGCCAAACAGATGGCAGTAGGAGATGAAGGCACTCTGTTTGTCGGTTCTCACAAGAGCGGTACGATTCACGCTTTGGTCGACAGTAACCATGATGGCCGGGTCGATAAACGTTATCTGATAGCCAAAGGCTTGGATTACCCGGAGGCGTTGGCTTTCCACAAGGGTGACCTTTATGTTGCCCTGGAAGATAGAGTGGTGGTGTACCAGGATATTGAACCTAGGCTCAGACGTCCTCCGCGCGCTCGGGAAGTCTATGATCAACTGCCGGGCAACGGCAGAAAGAGTGCCAGAGCCATGCGCTTTGGTCCGGATGGCAGGCTCTATATTGCTATCAGCGCCCCTTGTAATGTGTGTGAGCCCAGCGCCCCTTTTGGCAGCATCATTGCCGTGAATGTAGACTCG
The DNA here is from genome assembly GCF_007636515.1 of Shewanella sp. MSW. NCBI lineage: Bacteria > Pseudomonadati > Pseudomonadota > Gammaproteobacteria > Alteromonadales > Shewanellaceae > Shewanella > Shewanella sp. MSW. The sequence continues at coordinate 152,398 of NZ_LVDR01000003.1, read as the reverse complement.
GGCGGGAGTCAGCAGATAGCACTCGGAATACGTAATGTCATAGGTTTTGACTGGTCGCCACTGGATAACCGCCTTTGGTTTGCCGATATGAGCCGTGATTGGATGGGGGATAATCTGCCTCCTGATGAAATCAACCGGGTTGACGTTGCCGGGGCGCATTATGGTTTCCCTTATGTACATGGCAAAGATGTCCAGGAACCTGCCTATGAAGAACCCAAGAGCCTGAATATCACCAAGCCAGTCTATGAACTGCCGGCCCATGTATCCCCTATGGGGATGCTGTTTTATCGCGGAAACCAGTTTCCCGCTGAATACCATAACCGGATTTTATTGGCAGAGAACGGCTCCTGGAACCGTTCCAGCAAGGTGGGCTATCAGATAGTGGTGCTGGAAACCGATGGCCGCCAGGTGAGCAATCGCCGCACCCTGGTGAGTTTTCTCGATGGTGAGTTTCCGGTGGCCAGACCCCATTCACTGGCGATAGCCCCGGATGGCGCCGTCTATATTTCGGATGATCTGAAGGGAAACATTTACCGCCTGTATTACAAAGACACTGGTGCAGAAGATGCTGAATCTGAGTCGGACTATGCGCCGGCACCTGAACAGGAAAATAAATAATGAGTGATGCGATAGCCTTGAGCCTGGATGGCGTGGAGCAGATGCCGCTCAGGCGCTTCACCGAAGAGGCGTATCTCAACTATTCCATGTATGTGATCATGGATCGGGCCTTGCCCCATATCGGCGATGGCCTTAAGCCGGTGCAACGGCGAATTGTCTACGCCATGAGCGAGCTGGGATTATCGGCGGCGGCCAAATACAAGAAGTCGGCCCGTACCGTGGGTGACGTGCTGGGTAAGTATCACCCGCACGGCGACAGCGCCTGTTATGAAGCTATGGTACTGATGGCGCAGCCCTTTACCTATCGCTATCCCTTGGTGGATGGTCAGGGTAACTGGGGGGCACCGGACGATCCCAAGTCGTTTGCGGCCATGCGTTATACCGAAGCCAGGTTATCCAAGTTTTCCGAGGTGCTGCTTAGCGAACTCGGTCAAGGTACAGTGGACTGGGGCGTCAACTTTGACGGCACCCTGAAAGAGCCCTTGGTACTGCCGGCCAGACTGCCGCATATTTTGCTCAACGGTATTACCGGTATCGCTGTGGGTATGGCGACGGATATCCCACCCCATAACGCCCGCGAGCTGGCCAGCGCCTGTATCGAGCTGCTGGATAATCCTAAGGCTGATCTGCCGCGGCTGATGGAATTGGTGCCCGGGCCCGATTATCCGACAGCGGCCGAAATCATTACCCCGAGCGCTGAAATTGCCAAGGTCTATGAGTCGGGCCGCGGATCAATCAAGGCCCGTGCGGTTTACACAGTGGAAAACGGTGAAGTGGTAATAACGGCTTTGCCGCACCAGGCCAGCTCCAGCAAGATCCTCGAGCAGTTGGCGGCGCAGATGCAGGCCAAGAAGTTGCCCATGGTGACAGACTTGCGCGATGAATCGGACCATGAAAGTCCGGTGCGCTTGGTAATAGTGCCGAGATCCAACCGGGTCGATATCGAACAGATGATGGCGCACCTGTTTGCCACCACAGATCTGGAAAAGAGCTATAGGGTCAACCTCAATGTGCTCGGTCTCGATGGTCGGCCCCAGGTCAAGGGCCTCAAGCAACTCTTGAGTGAGTGGCTGGAGTTTCGAATTCATACAGTGCGCCGCCGTCTGGAATTCCGTCTGGATAAAGTACTGGCCAGGTTGCATATTCTTGAAGCCTTGATGATTGCCTTCCTCAATATCGATGAAGTGATAGAGATCATCCGCTTTCACGATGAACCCAAGGCCGAACTGATGCGCCGCTTTGGGCTGACAGATAAGCAAGCCGAAGCGATTCTGGAGCTCAAGCTGCGCCATTTGGCCAAGCTGGAAGAGATGAAGATCCGTGGTGAGCAGGATGAGCTCGAAGCCGAGCGGGAAAAGCTGCAACTGCTGCTCAGTTCGGAACGCCGCTTGAAGACCTTGATCAAGAAAGAGTTGCAGGCAGATGCGGAAACCTATGGTGATGACCGCCGCTCGCCACTGGTGGTGAGAAGCGAATCCAGAGCGTTGTCGGAGCAGGAGTTGGTGCCAACCGAGCCCGTGACTGTGGTGCTATCTGAAAAGGGTTGGGTACGCTGTGCCAAGGGCCATGATATCGACGCTGCCGGGTTGTCCTACAAGGCAGGTGACAGTTTCCTCTGCGCCGCGGCCGGACGCAGCAACCAGCAATCTGTGTTTATTGACAGCGCCGGGCGTGCCTTCGCCACGGATACCCATACTCTGCCTTCGGCCCGCAGCCAAGGGGAACCTATTACCACCAGATTCAATCTGGCCCCGGGGGAGAGCATGGAGCACGTATTGCTCGGGGATGATGATAACTGCTTCCTGCTGGCGAGTGATGCCGGTTACGGCTTTATCTGCGCCTTTAAGGACATGGTGTCGCGCAACAAGGCGGGTAAGGCTTTGCTGACGCTGCCGACCAATGCCAAGGCTTTGACGCCACGTAAACTGGATAAGTCCAGACCCAGTTCGATTCTGGCCATCACCAATGAAGGGCGGATGCTGATGTTCTCCATGGAGGCACTACCGCAGTTGGCCAAGGGCAAGGGCAATAAGATTATCGGCATCCCATCGGAGCGGGCGAAAAACCGTGAAGAGTTGGTGACTCACCTTTACTTGGTGCCGGAAGGCGCCAATGTCACCCTTTGGGCCGGCAAGCGTAAGCTGACACTAAAGAGCAGCGATCTGGAGCATTATCGTGGTGAGCGTGGCCGTCGCGGTGCCAAGCTACCTAGAGGGTTGCAAAGAGTCGACAGTGTTGAAGTCAGTGTGGAGGAACCGGCGCTGTAGCCCGACCCAAAAGTAGCCCGGCCCAAAAACCACAAAAGCCGCATCATGATGCGGCTTTTGTTTTTTACCTGATATATCAGGCGACTTCGTAATAATTGGGCTCAAGATCCAGCTGATTTTGGATGATTTGCGTCGCCATCCGTACACACTTACCGCATTGATCACCCACCCCGAGGCGTTTTTTCACCTCGCTGAGGCTAACATCTCCCTGGCTGACTGCCTGCTTTATCTGGGTATCCGTAATTGCATGACACAGACAAACGTACATTTATCGGGCTCCGGTTACTGCTGGTAAGTGGACGTTATTTTTCAATACGCAATTCTAAATGAAAACCGTTATCAATACTAATAACGCTTGGATATATTTTAGGGTAGATCACCCTTTAGTTGGTTATTAGGGAAGGTGCGAACAAGTCTCATGTGTGCTCTGCGTCGGCTGGCGGGCTTGGATGCAAGGCGTGGTTCGCAGCAAATGGCCCTAGTCCTTTGCAAGAACTTCCTTAGGTCTTTAGTCAGAAAATAGCACCGCGCCCGGAGGAATGGGCGCGCTAGAGGAAGGATTAGTAACCTCTGTCGAAGTACACCAGGTTCTCCAGTGATTCAGCATTGAGATAGTGGTGATAGTTGCGGGCGAAGATATCGACCACCTGAGACGGGAAGCTGGGCGCTGAAATATGGGGAGTGATTACCGCATTGGGGCGATCCCAGATGGGATGCAGCGGTGACAGCGGCTCCTGGGCAAACACATCCAGCACGGCTTTAAGCCGGTTTCTGCGGCCGAGTTCGACCACCAGGGCATCGAGATCTAGGGCGTCGCCGCGGCCTATGTTGAACAGTATCGCGCTGTCTTTGAGTAGTGCCAGTCTTTCTTTGCTCAGCAAACCTCGGCTTTCCTGAGTGCTCGGCAGAGTGTTGACAACCACATCGGCCTGGGGCAAAAGCTCATCGAGCTGGGCCGGGCTGATGATGCAATCAAAGCCCGCGACGGCCCTTTGGCTGCGGTTCATGCCCCAGACCTGCATTTTGAAGTGTTTGGCGCTGGCGGCCAGGTGCTCGCCGATGGAACCCGTGCCCAGGATCAGCATCTTCATCCCCTGCAAGGTGGCCAGAGGACCTGGGTGCCAGTATTTCTCCTGCTGCTGGTGATGATACAGCGCATGTTGGCGAACTTCGGCGAGCAGATAACCGAACACGTATTCGCTCATCAAGGGGCCGAAGATCCCCTTCACATTGGTCAGCAGGTAGTCTTTTCTGGTTTTAGCGCCAAGCAGTTTATCGACACCGGCGAAGGTTGATTGCAACCAGCTGAGATTCTTGCCGTGACTCAGCAGCGGTTGGGCCAGAGCCGGCTCGGCCAGCCAGATATCGGCACTGGCGATATTGGCCGGGTCATCGCCAAGGATAGTGAGGCCAGGAAGTGATTTTTCGGACAACAACTGTCGATATTCAGCATTTTCCCGGGTGAGTAACAGCAGCTTGTATGCCATAGTATCAGTCCTTGTTGTTTTCGTTATTTTTATGGATTTATATTTTAATGGATTCAGTTACGCAACTGCTGACCCAGCTGGGTAGTCAGCTCTATCCCTGGCTTAATGAGATAGCCACCGCCATGGTTGCCTGCGTCATTTTGGTGTTCGGTGCCGACTTCAACCGTTTTCTGCGCCGTAAGCTCGGGGCACGCAATTTTGTACTGCGCACGCTGATCTTTATTCTGGTCAACGCCTTTGGTTACGGCATGCTGATAGTGGCTCTTAGCCCCTGGCTCGCCAGGCAGCTGGCGCACCTACCGGCGCTGTGGACTTTACTCTTGGTCAGTGGCACTTTTATTTTTGTCGGCGGCTGGGCCCAGCGCAATAACCAGAGTTGAACAATCTAACCAGAGATCACTCAAACCAGTGGCGGTAGTCGGTTTGTGACTCATGAGTCAATGCGGCGGCGGCTCTGTCTGGATAGTTGGCAAAAATTCCATCTACCCCCAGCGCCGCTAGTGCCCTGATATCATCGGCATCATCTACGGTATAGACATACACTTTGGCGCCGCGCTGATGAGCATCGGCTACCAGTTCACGGCTGATAAAGCTGATATCCAGATGCAGTGACCAGGCTTTGAGCTCACTGACCACGGCGGCTTGGTTGAGCGCTATCCCCTCGAGCAGTGGCGCTACCGGTATCTCGGGCAACTGCTGTTTTACCTGTTTGAGCCAGAGATGATTGAATGAAGACACCAGTAGTTGCTCTGGCTGGTAGCCGAGTTGCAGTAGCTGCGGGTATTGCTGGATAAAAGGCTCGACGCAACCTATTCCCTTGAGCTCTATGTTGACCGTCATGCGCCCCTCGATAAGCTCAAGTACCTGGCGCAGGGTAGGGATAGGCTCTCCCTCGACCCTCAGCTGTCTTAGATAGCTGCTGCTTTGCTGCGCGAGTAGCCCTTTGCCGTCGCTCTTGGGACTTAAACGGCGGTCATGAAACACCCAGAGCTCACCATCGGCGTGGTGCACGTCCAGTTCAACTGCATCACAACCAAGCTCTAGTGCCAGCGCCATCGCCTTAAGGGTGTTTTCCGGCGCATAACCACTGGCGCCACGGTGTGCGAAAATCAACATCTGCGATTAACCTCTGATAATACCGCTGGTGTCTTTGTTGTGCGTGTTGCTGATATGCACTTCGAGCTGAGGGTAGGCCAGCTCCAACTGATTCTCCTTGAGCTTCTTGCTGATCCGCTTATGCAGATCGTGGCGCAGCGGCCAGCGGGAAGACATATCTTTGGCATAAGCCCTGACTTCATAGTCTTGAGTGTGCTTGCCGAAACCGGCGAACCAGACTTCCGGTTCTGGGGTCTCCAGTGCGTTCTCACACTCTTTCACCGCCTGGTAGAGCGCGGCCTCCACTCTAGCGGGATCTGAATCCCTGGCGACCGAAACATAGATGATCACCCGGGTAATGGGATCCGACAGCGACCAGTTAATTAGCTGCTCTGTGATAAAGGCCTTGTTGGGGATGATAATTTCTTTTCTGTCCCAATCTATGATGGTGGTCGCGCGGATTTTGATCTTGGATACCGTACCTGTAAGGTCGCGAATAGTGACGGTATCGCCGATCCGCACCGGCTTTTCAAACAGTATGATAAGGCCCGAGATAAAGTTGGCGAAGATCTCCTGCAGACCAAAACCAAGACCCAGAGTCAGCGCTGCAATTAACCATTGCAGCTTGGACCACTCCATCCCCAGGGTGGCAAAGCCGATGACAATACCGATAAAGACCACCAGGTAACGGGTCACAGTGGTGATGGCAAAGCCGGTTCCTGGAGTGAGATCCAGTTTTTGCAGTATAGTCAGCTCCAACAGGCCGGGCAGGTTGGTGGCTATCATCATGGAAAAGCCGACCACGATAGCGCCAAATACCAGTGATTTCATGGTGATGGGCAGCGGTTGCTCGACTCCGCCTACCCCGGTAGTCGTTGTAGTCCAAAGAGTAATGCCATCGAGGAAGCTGAATAGGGCGGTATGAGTTTGGGTCCACAGGCCGACCAGGCAGGCGAGAAACGCCAGCAGCAGCAGGGATCTCACCAACCCCAGTGATTGGCTGGACATGGTTTCCAAATCGACAACCGGCTCTTCATAGGTGTCCTGATGATCGTTGTTGCTTGATGAGGTATCACCTTTTTCCCGCTGCGCCAGACGCTCGGCCCGGCGGGCCTTGGCGCGATCGAAGGCGATGCGGCGCCTTTCAATCAACATCCAGCGTTTCAGCAACTGGTACAGCAACAGAAAGCCGAGTCCCAGCAGTAAAGAAAGCTGCAGCTGCAGCAGCATCTGGAAGGCGGTGAAGTAGTAGCCTCTGAATGCCAACACGGCGCTCAGTGGCGGCACCAGCAACAACAGTAGCCACAATAGCTTTTGCAGCAGACGCTTATTCTTGTCGTCCAGATGGCTTTCACGATAGCGACGGGACAGAGTCAGTACGTCCCGATAGAGCATAAACAGCATGATACAGAACAGAATAAAGGCGCCGCGGCCTATGCTGTTGCGCACCAGAGATGAGTCGAGAATTTCGGTAAAGCCCATGACGCCCACCAAGGGCATGGTCATGATAATAAAGCGGCGAAAACGCTGCTGGCCCTGGCGGATCACCTCTTGTGGCCGTTTGAAATGGCCTATAAGCAGGCCCTTGTCCAGTGCCAGCAGATAGATGAAGCGATAGAGCTGGTACAGGCTGCCTATAGCCAGCACGCCCATACCTATGGCTTGAATGGGGTTACTGTCGGACTGCAGCATAATCAAGCCGGCCGCCACTATGGGAAAGGGTTTGAACAAGCTGTAACCGGCGCTGATTAGCAGCGCTTGGATGGTGTAGATGAACTTATCCTGGGTCACCTTGCCGACCGGCGCCTCACATTCGCGCATCATGGTCTTGAATCTGGGGGTGAGAATATCCTGTGCTACCAGACACAACACCGCCAGGATGATCCACCAGGACCAGTAAGGACTCAGTTCGGTCAGCCCCTGCTTTATTTCCGGCAGGTCGGTTTGTTGCCAGAGCCAGAGACTGGAGCGCTGCAGATCCGTCAGCCACAGCTTGCTGATGCTGTAGGCGTTGGGCACCCAGAACAGGTGTTCATTGAGGGTGGATTTGAGTCTTTGATAGCTGTCGGTGAGCAGCTCATACTTGCTTTTGAGCTTGGCCAGTTCACTGAGGTAGGTGTCATAGCCTTTCAATAACTGACTCAGCAAGGCCTGTTGCGATTCAAGCAGTCGTAACTGAGATTCATTGTTGTAGGCTTGGGTCGTTAGCAGTTGCTCATTGGCGGCAAATTGCTGCTCAATCTGATAGCGATTGAGTCTGGCATCGGCTATCTGGGTTTGCAGGTGTTCTTGGTTGGGGGGCTTTGGCAGTGACTGCAGGATCTGCAAAAAGCGCTCACCGAAAACCGGGTTCATCTTGACCCAGCTGATCTGCTCTTTGATGTTGTCCAGTTGCTTGCTGTGGGACTGATCCTGCTTCTCCGCCTGCTCCTGCAGGGCAATGGTCTGTGCCGTCTGCTCAGTCAATTGCTGTAACTGCTGACCATACTTTTGGTTGGCCAGACTCAGCTCTGTGGTCAGGCGATCGCGGCCATCAGCCTCGGCATTAAGAGTTTCGGCCAGTGTGGCATTGACCTGCTGCTGCCTGGCATCGGTAATGGCGCGGTTAAGCTGTTCGATAAGCAGCTCTTGTTGCTGCAACTGCTTGCGTACCAGTTGCAGTTGTAACTGATGCAGTTCGCGCTTTTGTTGGCTGACCGCCAGTTCGCTTTCCAGAGTGGTGAGCTGTTGCTCCAGCAATAACAACTGTGCCTGTTGCAGCTCTTTGGCGGCATTGTCACCGGCCACCGCCTGACTCTTTTGCTGTTGCAGCAGGGCCTGTCTGATTTTTACTATTTCGGCAGGTAATTCGCTATGGCGCTTGAGCATGGCGCTGTTGGCCTGACTGAGGCTGGTTTCACTCTCTTTCAGTTCGGAAAGGCGCAGATAGGCCATGGAGGCCTGCTGATCCAGATCCTGATGGCGTTCGGGCTTAAGTGGTGTGGCGGCTTCCTGCAGCAGATCATAAAGATGCTGGCGTCGGCTTTCGAAATTAAGTTGCAGTTCTTGATAGCTGCGGTTGGTGTCGGCAAGTTGTTGAATGCTTTTTTCCAACTGCGCCAGTTGTTGCTCCTGCGACAGGGTTTCAGTGTTTTGTTGATTAATTCCCAGGCGTTTATCCAACCCCAGTGGCGAGTTGGCCTGGGCGGTGGCGACAAAAAAGAGACAAAACAGCAGGATGCAGGCTCGAACCATAGTTAAATTCAAAGAGTTAAATACAAAGAGTGAATCGACAGCTCATATTAGCTAAGTTAAGCGGGTTTTGATATGTCAGCCAAGGTTCTTTTTCGGGGCTTGTGATTTGTGACTCTGTGATGTTTCAAACAAGGCGGTTGCTACCACCAGAGTACCGCCGATGGCGGTTGTCAGCGTCAGCGACTCATCCAGCAGTAACCAGGCGAGCATAGCGCCATAGAAGGGTTGCAAGCAGGAAACTAAACCGACAGTTTTGGCGCTCAAGTATCTGAGTGCGGAAGTAAACAAGGCATGGGGCGCCGCGGTAAAGACGACTCCCAAAAGCAGCAGCAATCCCCAGGTTTGGTTGTTGATGTCACCGGCATTAAGACTGTGCCAAGGGGCCAACACCAGCACTGCCACCGCGGTTTGATAAAACATTGCTTGCTGGCCGCTGTAGGCGGTGAAGTAGCGTTTGTGCAATAGGTTGCGGGCGGTGAACAAGATGGCGGAAACAATCCCAACCAGGATCCCAAGGGTAACGTCGTTGCCCAATGACGGCTCGGGGATCAGCAGAATCACCCCCAGCAATACTGCCAAACCGCTGACAAGATCTCTAAGGTGTAAGCGACTGCCGGTAAACCAGGGTTCGACCAGCACTGTCATCACAGGATAGGTGAAAAAGGCTATCATGCCGATGGCGACAGAGGAGAGTTGCATCGCCGCAAAGTAGGTCACCCAATGGAGGCTGACAATCACCCCAAGCAACAGGGCGATGAGGTAATCTTTGCCGCGCAGCAAGCGCAGGCGTTGACGACTAAGTTTAACCAGCAGCGCCAGAACTATGGCGGCGATAATGCAGCGCAGCAGAGTGATATCGAGGGCGCTTAAGGGGATAAGTCGGGAGAACAGGGCGGTTCCTCCGAACAGGAGTACCGCCAGATGAAGTTCTGTCAGGCCTGTACGTGCTTGCCCCTTGGCAGACAAGTTCAGTCCTCTATTTTGGCAAAAGGTGTACCCATACGGGTTACGGCACCTGGCTCAACACCATCGGCAAATTCATCCAGGGCGTCCTTGGCAAACAGCATGACCACGGTACTGCCCAATTTGAAGCGGCCCATCTCGGCACCTTTCTCCAATGTGATGGCATCCGGCCCTGTGGTGGGGTATTCCCAGGTAAACACGCGCTTGCCTGTCGGCGGCGTGACAGTGCCAGCCCAAACGGTTTCTATGCTGGCCACTATGGTTGCGCCGACCAATACCATGGCCAGGGGGCCAATTTCGGTTTCGAATATGGCGACCACTCGCTCGTTACGGGCAAACAGCCCGGGTACATTGCGGGCGGTCAACGGGTTGACTGAGAAGAGTTCGCCGGGCACATAGGTCATTTTCGACAGCGTGCCTTTGATGGGCATATGGATTCTGTGATAGTCCTTGGGAGCCAGGTAGATGGTGGCAAAGTCGCCGTCTTCGAAGCGTTCGGCGTCTTTGGCCTGATTCCCCAGCAGGGTCAGAGCCGAATAGTGGTGGCCTTTGGCCTGAAAAATACGGCCGTCTTCAATGGGACCACACTGACTCACGGCGCCATCGACCGGGTGCACTATGTATTCTGAGTCCTGATACAGAGGGCGTGCGCCGTCTTTCAGGGCGCGGGTGAAAAAAGCGTTGAAGCTCTTGTAAGCTTCAGGCTCGCTTTGGGCCGCTTCTGACATATCTATCTTGTACTGTTTGATAAACCAGCGAATAGCCCAGGTGGTCAGCTTGCCGGCTTCGGCCGCTGCCAGTTTCCCTACCAGGCGGGACAACAGGTGCTTGGGCAGCATGTACTGCAGTGCAATCTTCACTTTATCCAATTTTTGCTTCCTTCAAATGGGCTTTGCCAGCTTAAATGTCGTCCATGCCGGCGCGGAAGTGGCGGGCGTGACGCTGTTCATCCAGACTGGAGATAATTCTGTGATAATTGTTGAATCTGTCTTCGGCAATTTTGCCTTCCTCTACCGCTTTACGCAATGCACAGCCGGGATCGTCCAGATGTTTGCAGTCGCGGAATTTACAGCCGCCGAGAAAATCACGGAACTCCACGAAGCACCAGCCGACACGGTCGGCAGGTAAGTGCCAGAGGGCAAATTCGCGAACCCCGGGTGAGTCAATCAGATCGCCACCGCTGGGCAGGTGAAGTAGTTTCGCCGTGGTGGTGGTGTGTTGACCCAGGCCTGAATTTTCCGATATTTCCCCGGTTTGCAACTGCGCCTGCGGTAGCAGGGCATTGATAAGAGATGATTTACCTACCCCGGATTGCCCGGCGAATACACTGGTTTTGCCTTGCAACAGGGTTTTCAGTTGTTCTATCCCTTCAGCGGTTTTACTGCTGACTTTATAGACCGGGTAGCCGATAGCACGGTAGCGGGCCAGGGCGGTTTCTACTTCAACAGCCTGAGTCTCATCCAGCAAGTCGACCTTGTTGAGAATGATCACCGGCGGGATCTCTGTGTCTTCTGCCGCCACCAGGTAGCGGTCAATAATCTGGGTGGTAAAGCTGGGCAGTATAGATGACACTATGAAAATTTGATCTATATTGGCGGCAATAACTTTAACGCCATCATAGAGATCAGGCCGGGTCAGTGACGAGCTGCGTGGGTGGACGGCTTCAACCACTCCTGCGACGGTAGTTTGTGGGTCGGTCGCCAGACGTACCACCACTTTATCGCCTGTAACCAGGCTGCCTATGGTGCGGCGAAGATTACAACGAACCAGTTGGCCATCATGGGTTTCAATATCGGCATGCTGGCCGAAACGGGAAATAACCGTGGCCTCCAGTTCGGGGCCGAGTGAGCTATCTTGTATTTCAGGGGCAGTCTCAGTAGCGTTTTTCCCACGTTGCAGACGCTTCTGGTGATTGGCTTTCATACGGCGCAGTTGGCCATGGCTCAATGGTTTCTTTTTACTCACAGGCAGCTCTTCGCGGTATAAGGTGATTTTGTGTCTTGGCAAAAAGCAGTATGATACACGGTCTTAAATAAAAAAGCCTGAATTTAGGCGAACTGGAACGGTGGGCTGAGCTATGGTTGCGGATGAAAATAACCTGATTTGGATCGATCTCGAGATGTCCGGGCTGGAGCCTGAAACCGATAGAGTATTGGAAATAGCAACCTTGGTTACAGACAAGGAGCTGAACATTATCGGTGAAGGGCCAGTGATAGCAATTCATCAGAGTGATGAAGTGTTAGCCGCCATGGATGATTGGAATCAACAGCATCACGGCGCTTCCGGGTTGATTGAGCGGGTGAAAGCCTCCAAACACACAGAGGCTGACGCCATAGCTGAGACTATTGCCTTTTTGAGTAAGTATGTGCCTAAAGGCGTGTCTCCCATGTGCGGCAACAGTGTTGGTCAGGACAGACGCTTTCTGAACAAGTATATGCGTGAGCTGGAAGAGTACTTCCATTACCGCAATATCGATGTCAGTACGGTGAAGGAACTGACCAAGCGCTGGCAGCCGGAAATCATGAAGGATTTCAAAAAGCAAAATACTCATCAGGCGTTGATGGATATTCAAGAGTCGATCGCCGAGCTGAAGTTCTATCGTGAGCGAGTATTTAAAATTTGAGCGATCGGACGATAAATCTGTTTTAGGGGGTTGCAGCAGATGGAAATTTCCATATAATGCGGCCTCACCTTTCCGCTGGTGGTAACCAGTGTGAACGGTTAAAGTAAGTGGAAATGCGACATTAGCTCAGTTGGTAGAGCGGTACCTTGCCAAGGTACAGGTCATCGGTTCGAACCCGATATGTCGCTCCAAATTCCAGACGC